>JAYVSP010000267.1:0-14188 GCA_043775215.1 Planctomyces sp.
CGGCTTCGCTCGGTGCCGGAGAGGCCGAATCGATTGCCGTCTGTGTGAATCGCCCCGCCCCAGAACCCAGTTGCTCACCAATGACAAGCGAGCGAGAAAGTACTGCCGTGAGCGAGCGATCGCGTGTCTCGACTTGCCCGGAATCTTGCGGGCACTCTGGGTGCGCCAGGTTCTGTCGAAGAAACGAGTCAGAGAACTTCTCCGCCAAATCGAGGCCGACGAGGGAATGGTGATCAAGAACAAGGACGAAATTTTTCAGTGATCGTCGTTACCAAAGGGACGGTGAGCGCGGATTTCTCAAACCGCCGCCGTCAGAACCGATCGCCGCCGCGGACGTTCAGATTGATCACGTTGGCTCGTTGTCGAACGCGGCCAAGGTCATTGCTCGTTGTTCGCCCTTGGTCGTGGCCGCGCAGTGTGACTAGAATGTCTTCCGTATTCGGTCAGAGATTGAGGCTTGATGTCAAGGAGCATTCGATGCCGTTGCTCGTGGAAGATGAACTCTTGGAGGAAGCGGGACTGTCCGAGAGTGAGGCCCGCGTGGAAATTGCCTGTCGGCTCTACGATTCAGGACGTCTGACGATGCCACAGGCAACGCGCTGGGCGCGGCTCAGTCGAACCGACTTTGAAGCGGCGCTGTGGGAACGTGGACTGCCGCTCGTTCGTGTCGATGACGCCTATTGGAAGCAAGAACTCGCGGCACTGAATCGAGAATAACGATGGCCGGCATCGTGATCAGCGATACTTCACCGCTGCGAGCTTTGGCCGCCATCGGTGGCTTGAATTGGCTGAATGAGCTTTTTGCAGAGGTGATCGTCCCACCAGAGGTCGCGCGAGAACTCTTAAATCCGCCGGGAGATTTGCCACCGGTTGACGTTCGGGATCTTGACTGGATCGCCGTAGAAACTCCCGCCAATTCTCACCGTGTTGCCGAGTTGAAACGAGAACTCGATTCTGGTGAAGCCGAGGCGATTGCACTGGCGGAAGAACGCCACGCGAACTGGCTGCTGATTGACGAGCGCGCCGGCCGCGAAGTCGCAGAGTCTCTGGGACTGTCCGTCATGGGAACAATGGCGATCATCTTGAAAGCTCGCGATCAGCAACTTTGCCCGGCGGTTCGACCGTTGCTGAATCGTCTGCAACAAGAGTTCCGCTTTTTCATTTCGCCACATCTTCGCCAACAGATTCTTGAGAAGGCGGGAGAAGCCGAGTCACGGTGAGCGCGGAGTCCTCAAACCGCCGCCGTCAGAGCCGATCACCATCGCGGACGTTCAGATTGATCACGTTGGCTCGTTGTCGAACGCGGCCAACGTCATTGCTCAACGGCCGGTCGCATCCTCGGAAACGGGCATTACCGAATCCGAGTCGTTTCGTAACCGGCGTGTCTGATGTGCTGCTGAAAGTACCGGCTGTGCGATTCGGCCCTCATCAACCCGGAGTGAACTTCTGCCGGGACGCCGAGATCGCCGTCAACAGCGCTATTGAAGTGCGAGGGGTCAGGTGGTTCAAAGTTCAATTTCGCCGGAACGCCGTCACAGACAGCGCCGAGGAAGTCGCGCGCGGAGACTCGGTCAGCACGCCTGTCCCCTCGCGTTGCCGAGCTTCAGCAACTCAACGCCGCCGAACAAGCGGCCGTTGTGGCCGGGTTGATGCATTCCGTACGTGATTTCCCGGCGAACTCGAATCAACCCGGCCACAAGGGCCGGAGCTACAGATTGACGTTTGAAGCTACAGCTTGCCGATGACGACCAATTACCACGCCCTGGAGTTTTCAGGACTGCTGCTTTACGGCTCCAATGTGACCGTCGTAAGATGTCGGCTCATGTTGCCGCGTTCGACGAGATGCGGCGAATGTTTGACCTGCCTGAAATTTTCCCGCCTCTAGTTGCTTCCTCGCAGGGCTTTGAACCCGCGAGGGGACTTGCCGAAAACCAATGTCAGCCGAGGTTCTCATGTTGCTTCGTCGGATGTCGCCACGGTGTTTGTTGTGGATTGTCGGTTGGCTCGCGTGCGTGAGCGTTTCTTCCGCGCAGGAGAAAGACGCTCCGTCGGCCGCTTTGAAGCCGGTCAGCTTTTATCGGCAGGTGCGGCCGATCGTACAGCGATCATGCTCCGGATGCCATCAGCCCGCAAAGCTCGGCGGCAAGCTGTTGCTGACGACGTTTGCCGGCATGTTGCAAGGGGGCGAAGGGGGACCGAGCGTTGTGGCCGGTAAACCGGACGACAGCCTGCTCGTGCAGATGATCGTCGGCGAGAAGCCCGAAATGCCGAAGGGGGCCGATGCTCTGTCGGCGGCTCAAGTGGCTCTCATCAAACGTTGGATCGCCGAAGGAGCGAAGGACGATACGCCCGAGGGTTTCTCTGATACGTTCAGCGCCGAAAAGCCGCCGACGTACTCGGCTCCGCCGGTGATCACGGCGATCGCCTATTCGCCGGATAGTTCGCTGCTGGCGGTGTCCGGCTTTCACGAAATTCTGTTGCACAAGGCCGATGGTTCGGGATTGGTTCACCGCTTGGTCGGTCGCTCACAGCGGTTGAACTCGATTCGGTTCTCGCCCGATGGCAAACGGATCGGGGCGGTCGGTGGCACGCCGGCTCTCTTCGGTGAAGTGCAGTTTTGGAACCTCGCCGATCAGAAGCTCGCGTTCTCGAACACCGTCTCGTTCGACACGCTCTTCGGCGGCAACTTCAACGATGACGGCTCGCTGTTTTCGTTCGGCGGTGCGGACAACAAAGTTCGAGTTATCAAGACCACCGATGGTTCGCCGGTGATGCGGATGGATGCGCATTCGGATTACGTCATCGGGACCACCTTCTCGCTGAAGTCCGATCACGTCGTTTCGGTCAGCCGCGACATGTCGATGAAATTGTCGATCGTCGAGAACGGCCAGTTCGTCGATAACGTCACGAGCATCACGCCCGGTGCCTTGAAGGGCGGTTTGCAGACGATTCAACGACATCCGAAAGAAGAGCAAGTGATCTGCGGCGGATCCGATGGCGAGCCGAAGCTTTACAAAATCTTCCGCACTCAAGTGCGAGTGATCGGCGACGACTTCAACCGCATCCGCGGGTATGCCCCGATTCCCGGACGCATTTTCGACGCACAGTTCAACGCCGACGGCAGCAAGTTCGTGATCGGCTCTAGCACCGCGACGGGCGGAGCGGCTCGCATCTACAAGACCGACGACGGAGCGTTGCTGTTTGAACTGCCGGAAATCAACAGCCCGATTTTCGCCGTCGCGTTCCGCCCGGACGGCAAACAAGTCGCCGTCGCCGGCTTCGACGGCCAAGTACGAATGTATGATGCCGAAACTGGGAAGCTGGTCACGAAGTTCGTGCCGGTGACGATTACGGCGGCAGTGGCAGGGAAGTGAGACATTCAACTTGGCCCGGCGGAACCGCAACCCAAACTAAAGTTCGATGAAGCGCAAGTCGACCGAGTCGCTTACCTGCTTTTTGATCATTCTGCCCTCTCATCATTCTGCCGATCCCCGCCCGGATTGGCAGAATGATCGAAGGGCAGAATGATGTGGAAGCGCAATTCCTTGAGTCCCAACACCCAAACACTCTTCCCTCTCAAAATCTTCTCACAAAAACAAGATTTCAAACGTTTGCAGAGCAGCGAGGCCTTGCAAAAAATGCGGGAATTCCTGGAAGTCGATCCAATGACCCTGCATATCACCACACAGCGCCGGTTTGGGGCGGATCCGAGCAAATACCACAGACAAGTCGCACGATTCGGAAAGTCGACGGAAGGAATGCCTCTCCTCATCGTCTTACGTGGAACTGACGGTGAATTGGTGATTTTTGACGGAGTGACACGTGCCAGACGCATCGCGAAACTATTACCTGGGCGATTGGTGCGTGTGGAAGTGACAGATCGCTATCCAGTGCCAGTTGCCCCATTGCCAACGATCAAGGACAAATTGCCATGACTTCCAACGATGTCCGTCATCAGTTGCTTGAGCGACTCGCGAAGTTGTTGACGCTTGCTCCGCAGCTTCGTCTTGGACAATTGCTCTGTCATTTGACGTCGATGGCTTGCCCCGACAAAGAGGTCAACGCAACTTGGGAAGCGCGCGATGCGGAATTGTTAGAGGCTACGGCAGAACACTATGCAAATCGACATGACACTTCGCCCCAAGAAGCCGCCGCGACTCTCGAAGTCCGGGAAAAACTTTTTGAGGCACTGACGGCCTTGTGTGATTGTGCTCCAGAACTGCCCTTGGCACTGATAATTTGTCATTTGACGTTTGTGGTTCACGGTCTAGGTGTCGGATACGTCTGGGACATCGAAGACGAGGATTTGCTGATGGCGGCAGAACGTCAATTACACCAGCATCAGCGGCAAATGAAATCTGCCGATGAGGCGCGCGCGGCGATTGCCGCGTATGTCTCTAGATCATCGAAAGAATTGCTGCAATCTGTCGCCAACTAACTTAAACAAATTGATTGAGGTTGTGAGAAATCCGATGCCCAATCCATTTCCCGGCATGGACCCGTTCCTCGAAGGCGAATCGTGGTCCATTGTGCATAGCAATTTGATCGAAGAGATTGCTCGCCAGTTGGCGGGCAAACTTTGGCCGAAGTATTTGGTGCTCTCGAACAAACGCACGGTCCTGGCTTTGCCGGAATTGGACGAGGTCGCAGTACGAGTTCCAGACGTCGGCGTGTTCGATTCCACGAGCTCCGGATGGCACGCCACGACCGGCACTCAAACTTTGACCGCCCCGATTGTCATGAATGCGATTGTC
Source organism: Planctomyces sp. (assembly GCA_043775215.1). Taxonomy (GTDB): domain Bacteria; phylum Planctomycetota; class Planctomycetia; order Planctomycetales; family Planctomycetaceae; genus SXKJ01. Next base: position 4,755 of record JAYVSP010000267.1, read on the forward strand.
CCCAGGCGTCAGCCACAAAAGTTCATTGAAATCCGTGACGTGCAAAAGCGACGGCTCGTGACCATCATTGAGGTTCTTTCACCGACCAAGTGGGGCGATGGCATGAAGGAGTACCGCAAGAAACGTCGGCAACTTCTGATGAAGCCCGTTCATTTGGTGGAGATCGATTTGCTGCGGGCGGGCAAACGATTTCCCGTCTCTGGCAAGCTTCCTTCGTTGCCGTATTTCGTGTGTATCAGCCGCGTGAATCGACGGCCCAAAGTGGAAATTTGGCCCATCGCGTTGGATCAAGGACTGCCGGAAGTACCGATCCCGCTGCGCAAGGTTGATCCTGATGCCGTCCTCGATTTGCAGACCGCGTTTCAAACGGTCTATGACTTGTACCACTATGAGGTCGTTGCCGATCATTCCCGCGAGCTGTCGGTGCCGTTGTCCGACGAGCAAATGTCCTGGGTTCGGGAACGTCTGCAATCCGTGAAATTGAATGTATGATGCCCGCAAAGTCGCCGAACTCGTGAGAGTTCGGTTTGAAGTCTCACGACTTCGGCTACGACAATTCAGACAAAGGAGCCATCTCGTGAATGCTGTCCTTGACCCTCCGAAAGCGATGCGAGCGATCGCCGAGTGTGCGAAAGTCACGCCCGACGAATTGCTGACGCGCCCCGATCGCGACCGTTTTGAGTTGGTGAATGGCGAACTCGTGGAGCGAAACATGGGCTGGCGATCGAGTCGTATTGGATTGCGGACGAGCACACTGTTGGACGTCCATGTGACTTCCAACAATCTTGGCTGGGTCAACGGCCCCGATGCCGCCTATCAGTGTTTTGAAGAAGTATTTCCCGACGATCCGACCCGCATCCGCAAGCCGGATGTTTCCTTCATCGCGCTCGAAAGATTGCTGCCCGAAGATGAGCCAGAAGGCTATTGCGACATCGTGCCGGACCTTGCCGTTGAAGTCGTTTCGCCGAACGACGGGGTTTATGAACTCAGCGAGAAGATCGAAGAATACTTGAAAGCTGGCGTGAAGTTGATTTGGATTGTCGTACCGAACACCAAAACTGTCCGTATTTATCGAGCGAACGGGTCCACGGAAGAGTTGCATGAGCATCAGGAATTGAGCGGTGAAGACGTCGTCCCTGGATTCCGCTGTCTCGTGTCTGAGTTGTTCCGCACGCCGTCTCGATCAACCACCTAGTGTCACACCATTGAGAACCATCATGCGCAACCCATTTCCAGGCATGGACCCATTTCTTGAGGGACCATCGTGGGCGTCGGTGCATGGCAGTTTGGTCGAGGAAATCACTCGCCAACTCGCGGGGAAACTCTGGCCCAATTATCTGGCATTGCCGAACGAGCGGATTGTCTTGGCCGCTTCTGATGAAGCCGACTCTCAACGCATGCCCGATGTGGGAGTCTTTGAGTCGAATCAGCCCGGCGATTTCGCGGGAGTGGCGACAATGAGCGCGCCGCTGGTCATGCGAGCCATCGTGCCGAAGACTCAGAAGCAAAAATTCGTCGAGATTCGTGATGCCAACAGCCGCCGATTAGTGACGACAATCGAACTCCTTTCACCCACGAACAAGCACGGCGATGGACTCACGGAGTATGGCAAGAAGCGACGGCAATTTCTCACGCGGTCGGTGCATTTCGTCGAGATTGACCTGTTGCGTGCCGGGGAACGGTTTCCCGTCGCGGGAACGCTTCCCTCGCTTCCGTATTTCGTGTTTATCAGCCGTGTCAATCGGCGACCCAAAGTGGAAATCTGGCCGATCGCGTTGGATCATGAGTTGCCCAAAATCCCGATCCCGCTCCGAAAGGGTGACCCTGATGCGATCCTCGACTTGCAGACGGCGTTCCAGACTGTCTACGACGTTTATCACTACGACTACGTCATCGATCACTCTGGCAAGTTGGCCATGCCGTTGTCCGACGAGCAGATGTCCTGGGTTCAGAATCGTCTGCAATCCCTGAAAATGAAAACTTGATGTCTGTCAGACCTAAAGCGCTAGATTGCCATTTTTCGTAGCTGAATTCGCCAGAATTCAGACATTTTCGAACTGAATGATCTGAAGTCTGGCGACTTCAGCTACGTTTAGAAAAACTGAGGTCCTGCAATGAGAAACCAAAGCTTGAATCGTCTTCCCGCAATCCTGTTAATGCTCAGTGCGTTTGCGGCTCAGTCCAGCGGCGCCGCCGAACGTCCGGCGATCGTCGGCCTGGAAGTCTTTCCGCCGAAGCTGGAATTGAGCGGCGTTCGCGATGCTCGGCGAGTGATCGTTTCAGGCAAGGATGCCGAAGGGCGTCTCTATGACCTGTCGAGCGAAGCGAAACTCGCCCCGGCGGGAGCACAAGTCGGCATCGATCGCGACGGGTTCATTGAGCCGAAAGCGGTCGGAGAAACCAAGGTCACGGTGACGGCGGCCGGACATTCGGTCGATGTGCCGGTGGCGGTGAAGACGCTCGAGACGCCGCCGGTCAACTTCATTCGCGAGATCATTCCGATCACCAGCAAGGTCGGTTGCAATGCCGGAACGTGTCACGGTTCGCAGCAGGGGAAGGCGGGATTCAAGCTGTCTCTGCGAGGTTACGACCCGCTCTACGATTACACCGCGTTAGTCGATGACATCTCCGGCCGGCGATTCAACCGGGCGGTGCCGGCTCAGAGTTTGATATTGCTCAAGCCGACTCAGGGGGTGCCGCACGAAGGGGGCTTCCTGTTCGATGAAGAGTCTCGCTATTACGACCTCATCGAGAAATGGATCGCCGAAGGCTGCCAATTCCGCGAAGACAAGCGTGTTGAGCGGATCGAAGTTTATCCGCAGAAGCCGATCCTCCAACGAACCGATAGCACCCAGCAGATGATCGTGCTGGCGTTTTATGCGGATGGCACTTCGCGCGACGTGACTCGCGATGCGGTGTTTGACACGAGCAGCTTCGAGGTCGCGACCCTAACACCCAGCGGAGTCATCAAAGCCGTACGACGCGGTGAAGCGGCGGCACTCGTGCGGTACGAAGGATTGTACGCCGCAAATTTGGTGTCGGTGCTCGGTGACCGCGAGGGCTATCAATGGCAGCCGTCTCCCGAACACAACTTTGTCGACACGCTCGTCAACAAGAAGTTGCAGCGGGTGAAGTTGTTGCCGTCGGAACTGTGCAGCGATGCTGACTTCCTGCGGCGCGTCTCGTTCGATCTGGCCGGCATCCCGCCCACCTCGGAACAAGTGCGAGCATTCCTCGCCGACACGCGCGACACCAAAACGAAGCGCGAAGCGAAGATCGAAGAGTTGTTGGAAAGCGCGGACTTCATCGATCACTGGACGCTGAAGTGGTCTGACTTGCTGATGTCCAATCGCAAGACGATCACCGAAAAAGGAGTTTGGGCCTTCCGCAATTGGCTGCGAGCGTCGCTCGCCGAAAACAAACCGTATGACCAATTCGTTTACGAATTGCTGACCGCCAGCGGCAGCACGTTTGAAAACCCGGCGACCAACTACTACCGCGTCTCGCGCGAGCCGAACGAAGTCATGGAGAACATGACGCAGGTCTTCCTCGGCACGCGGTTCAACTGCAACAAGTGCCACGACCATCCCTTCGAGCGATGGACGCAGCGGCAATACTATGAGCTGTCCGGCTTCCTTACCGGTGTGGTTCGAAAGCCGGGTTCGGAGAAGGACGAAGAGATCGTCTACTCCGTCGCGACCGTTGGTGCGATGAAGCATCCCACGACCGGCCAGATGCTCCCTTCCGCGTTCCCGTTCAAGCTCTCCGTTGCCGAAGACCCTTCGCCCGACGCCCGCATCAAGTTGGGCAAGTGGGTCACGGCCAAAGAGAACCCGTACTTCGCCAAGAGCATCGTCAACCGTTACTGGAGCTACCTCCTGGGCATCGGCATCATCGATCCTGTCGACGACATCCGAGCCGGCAACCCGGCGTCGAATCCAGAATTGCTCGACGCACTGGCCGCCGACTTCATCGCTCACAACTTTGATCTGAAGTACCTCGTGCATACGATCGTCTCCAGCCACACGTATCAACGAGCATTGAAGACGAACCAATGGAACGAAGGGGACAACACCAACTTCAGTCACGCTCTGCCGCGCCGACTGACGGCCGAGCAACTTTATGATGCAATCCAAATTGCGACCGGCGCGCCAACCAATATTCCCGGTGTCCCAGCGGGTTTCCGAGCAACTCAACTTCCCGATCCGCAGATCAACCTGAGTTTCCTCGACATGTTCGGCCGCCCACCGCGCGAAAGCCCGTGCGAATGCGAACGCTCCAGCGACGTCAGCCTCGGCCAAACATTGAATCTCGTCAACGGTCCCACGATCGCCGATGCCATCATTCATCCCCAAGCCAAGATCGCTCGTTTGATCGCCGAGAAGGCGGACAACAAGAAGCTGGTGGAAGAGATCTATCTCGCGGTCGTTTGTCGCATGCCGTCCGACGACGAGCGAACCAAGAGCGAAGCCTACCTCGCCCAAATCGGCAACCCGGCCGACGGAGCCCAAGACCTGATGTGGGCACTCATCAACAGCCCGGCGTTCTTGTTCAATCGGTGATCGACTTGAAAAGACTCATTATGGTCGTGAGGACCGGCGCAGAAATAACTGTCAAATGTCGCTGAACTCGCCAGAGTTCAGATCCGAAGTCTGGCGACTTCGGCTACGACAGTTATTGATGCGCCGGTCCTAACTGAGATCGGCGAGTGTTCGAGTGCAGCGAGTGTTCGCGTGATGATTTGAGTGAGGACCAATGCGAATCAAGTTCAGTCCAATTGTCAGTTTTTGCGTTGTCTTGTCAGGTCTAACAGCCACCGCTGGCGTCTCGTCGGCCCAAGGACAAAGTGCCGAAAAAGTCGCGGGCTTCGTGAAGCAGCATTGCCTCGCCTGTCACAGCGACAAAGAGCCGAAGGCCGAATTGTCGTTGGCGAAGTTCGGTGACGAAGTTTCGATTCTGAAGGCTCGGCGGACGTGGCTGAAGATTCTGCAGATGGTCGAGCAGGCCGAGATGCCTCCCAAAGAGAAGCCGAAGCCGACGGCCGATGAACTCGCCAACTTCGCGAAAGCGGTCAACGACATCTTTGATCGAGCGGACAAGAACGCGAAGCCCGATCCGGGGCGAGTCACGATTCGGCGGCTCAATCGAGTCGAGTACAACAACACGATCCGCGATCTCGTCGGCGTGGACTTCAATCCGGCAGAGGATTTTCCGTCGGACGACATCGGGCACGGCTTCGACAACATCGGCGATGTGCTGTCACTGTCGCCGGTGTTGATGGAACGTTATCTCGCGGCGGCGGAAAGCATCATGCAGCGGGCGATCGTGCCCGATCCACCGAAGCCGCCCGTGCGAACCCAGTCGTCGCGATATCTCGAACCGGCGACCAGCGAAGCCGCTCGCTGGCGTCCGCTGACGAAAGGGAACCTCAACACTCCGTACTCGCTGTCATTGTCCGGCGATTACACCCTCAAGATTCGCTGTTACACGAAGAATAGCGGCGATGAGCCGGTCAAGATTGCGGTGCAACTCGATGGCGACGACGTCAAACAATTTGAAGTCAAGGCGACCGACGAGAAGTCTCCTGAGACGGTCGTGCTGCCGATCTTTCTTCCGGATGGCAAGCTGCGCATTGCGGTGCAGTTGCTCAACCCGACTGAAGGGGACAAGCCAGAAAATCCCCGCACGCTGATGGTCGAATGGTTTGAGCTGTCAGGCCCGGCGGATACTCGACCGGCGAGTCAGCGCAAGATCATGGCCTGCTCAACGGACAAGCCGAAGGCCGAGCAGACTCGCGAAATTCTGCAACGCTTCGTGACCAAAGCGTATCGCCGTCCGGCTTCGAAAGACGAAGTCGATCGCTTGATGAAATTGGTTGAAACGGCAGAGACGAGCGGGGAAAAGTACGACGCGGCAATTCAGTTCGCGCTGCAAACGGTGCTCGTGTCGCCGAAGTTTCTGTTTCGAGTGGAACTCGACGACCGTCCCGACAGCGCGGATGCGCACGCGATCGACGAGTTTCAACTCGCATCACGATTGTCGTTCTTTCTTTGGAGCACGATGCCGGACGACGAACTCTTCGCGCTGGCCGAAAAGAAAGAACTCACCGCGAAGCTCGATGTTCAAGTCCGTCGGATGTTGAAGGACGCCAAGTCGAAATCGCTCGTCGAGAACTTCGCTTTGCAGTGGCTGCAACTGCGACGGCTAACGGCGCTCGCGGCCGATGCGACACTCTTCCCGATGTTCAATGACCGCTTGAAGGCCGACATGCTTAAGGAGACGTCGCTCTTCTTGACCGAGATTATTCAGGAAGATCGCAACATCATCGACATGCTGGATGCGGACTTCACTTATCTCAACGAACGGATGGCGCGGCATTACGGCATCTCCGACACGAATGGAAACCTCGCCGGACAGAAGCCGACGAAGCCGGGAGGTCAACCACTGCGTCGCGATGAGTTTCAGCGCGTGACCCTGCAAGACCGCTCGCGCGGCGGATTGCTCACTCAAGCCAGCGTGTTGACGGTGACGTCAAATCCCACACGCACCTCGCCGGTCAAACGCGGTCGTTGGGTCTTGGAACAAATCCTCGGCACGCCTCCTCCGCCGCCACCGCCGAACGTTCCGGAGTTGCCGATGGACGAGAAGGCGATCTTGGCCGGTTCGTTGCGGCAGCGATTGGAAGAGCATCGCAAGAATCCGGCTTGTGCCAGTTGTCACGACAAGATGGATGCGCTGGGCTTTGCCTTGGAGAACTTTAACGCCGTGGGCGGCTTCCGCCTCAAGGACGGTGAATTCGACATCGACTCCTCCGGCACCCTCCCCGACGGCAAATCCTTCAAGGGCTCGGCCGAGTTGAAGTCGATCCTGGTGGAGAAGAAAGATCAGTTCGCTCGCTGCCTGTCCGAAAAATTGCTGATCTACGGCACCGGCCGCGGGTTAGACTATTACGACAAACGCACGATCGATCGTATCGTGACCGTGACAAGTAAAGACGGATATAAGTTTTCGACGTTGATGATTGAAATTGCCAAGAGCGATCCGTTTCGAATGCGACGCGGTGCTCAACAAAAGGATGACTAAACTCTCTACACTGCGGGAGCGAATAAATGGTGGATGCGGTCGTTGATGAACTCACCGAGTCAATCAAAGAGGTGGCGACCGGCCGCGGTTACGAAACTTCGATCACTCCGGCGATTATCGAGGACTTAAACGCTGCGGCAACGGCATGGCGATTCGACTGGGTTCTGGAACTCACAAAAGGGGAAGTCTACAAGCTGACCGCTTCGAAACTCGGTCAGCAGATACACGGCTTGATTTCGTTGACTCGCAAGCCAGACTTCGTGCTGGTCAACTTGGTCGAGAGTCATCCGGAGAATGTCGGGCGAACGAAAAAGTACTCCGGTGTGGCCGGAAATTTGATAGCCTACTCTGCCAAGCTGGCATTTGAGCTCGGTCTGGAAGGTCACGTTGCATTCGATGCGAAATCTGAATTGATCGCTCACTATCGAAAAACTTTGGGAGCAACCCAAATCGGTCGCAGTCAGCGGATGTACTTGGATGGGCCAGCATCTCAACGATTGGTCGATCAGTATTTTGGAGGCAAACATGGGAATCATTGAGGAGCCTGACGGCGTTGATTTCATCATTTCTGGTGGCCATTGGTCCGAAGCAGAGACGGCTGAGGTCGCGGAGTTCATTCGCAACCACAAGCGAGAACAAAAGGCCCAAGAAGCGGCTGCGGTTGGAGACAAGGTGACGGACTTGCCTGCAACTGAGTCGCTTGAGGAGCATCAGCAATCGCTCACCGTGCTGTCGCATTGAGCGATGTTGTCATCCCACCAAACTAACCTTCCCGAAAAAGACTGATATTCCCGCCTACAGGAGTCCCGCCATGCTTGCTCCACTTTCCCGCCGTACCGTGCTTCGAGGTCTTGGATCTGCTGTCGCTTTGCCTTGGTTAGAGGCGATGGGTCCATTGTCCGCATGGGCTGATGTTGCGACGAAGCCAGAGCAGGCCGCTCCGAATCGCATGGCATTTTTGTATGTGCCCAACGGCGTCAACATGGCCGATTGGACTCCGAAGGTCGAAGGGGCCGACTACGAGTTGCCCGCGATCTTGAAGCCGCTCGAAGCGGTGCGATCAAAGTTCTCGGTGTTGACCGGACTGACGGCTGACAAGGCTCGGCCGCATGGCGATGGCGGTGGCGATCACGCGCGAGCGTTGGGCGCGTTTCTGACTGGTGCTCAGCCGCGCAAGACGGACGGCACCGACATTCGAGCCGGCACGTCGGTCGATCAAGTCGCCGCCTCGCGAGTCGGCGAGCACACTCGGTTGCCGTCACTCGAAATCGGCACCGAGGTGGGATCAATGGCTGGCAACTGCGATTCGGGTTACTCGTGCGTGTACTCATCGACGATGGCGTGGCGCTCGGCAACGCAACCGCTGCCGAAAGAGGTCAATCCGAAAATGGTCTTCGAGCGACTCTTCAGTTCGGTCCCGAATGCAGATCGAGCCAAACGCGACGCTCGTCGCCGCAGCGTGCTCGACTTCGTGCGAGAAGACTCGAAAGACCTCAGCGCCAAGCTGGGAGTCAATGACGGGCGGAAGCTCGACGAATACTTCAGCGCGGTCCGCGACATTGAACTTCGCATCGAACGCGCTGCGACGCTACCGCCGGTGAAGACGCCCGACATGCCCGCACCCAACGGCATCCCCGGCGACTTCCAAGAGCACATTCGCTTGATGTGCGACTTGCTGGTGCTGGCGTTTCAAACCGACAGCACGCGCGTCAGTACGTTCGTCTTGGCCAACGAGGGAAGCAATAAGTCGTACCCGTTCATTAACGTGTCCGAGGGGCATCACGAGCTTTCGCATCACGGCAACGACAAAGCCAAGATGGAAAAGATTCGCGACATCAACACGTTCCACATCAAGCAACTGGCCTATCTGCTCGAGAAGCTGGACGCGGTCAAAGAGGGAGACGGCACGCTGCTGGACCACTGCATGATCGCCTACGGCAGCGGCAACTCCGACGGCAACGCCCACAACCACGACAACCTGCCGTTGGTGCTCGCCGGAGGAGCCTGTGGCACGCTCAAGCAAGGTCGCCACATCGTCTACCCGAAGGAAACTCCGCTCAACAACCTCTGGGTCTCGATGCTCAACCGCATGGAAGTCAACCTCGACCGGTTGGGCGACAGCACGGGGACGCTGACCGGATTGAACAGCTAACAGTGCCCCATTAATTTGGTCGAATGCAAACTGAGCGGCACTAGTGCGTCTTCAAGACTACGAATTCGGGTTCATGTGAGTGAGCGGCAAGGGGCTAGCCGGCGTCAGCTCCCGGACGAATCGCGAGTGTGGTTCTGGCCCAACGGGCCAAGACTCGGCAGCCCAGGGCAACGCCCTGGGTTTGATGGCGTCGAAAACG
>JAYVSP010000268.1:0-6797 GCA_043775215.1 Planctomyces sp.
TCGGGTTAGTGTGGGCCAGGCAAATTTGCCGCACCCGGTGAAAACCTGCCCCACGTCAAATCGGTTTTTTGGCGGGTGCATCAATGTTGGTATCAACGCAAAGACGCCAGGTCGCAAAGGATCGCAAAACGGCACACTGGCAGATCATTGCAACTTCGCGTCATTGTGACTTGCGTTGAAATCAGTCCGGCGTTTTCTTGGCGGCGGTCTTTTTCGTGGCCGACTTCTTCTTAACGGCCTTTTTCTTGACCGCCTTTTTCTTGGCAGGCTTGAGGGCAGCGGTCGTCTTCTCAGCAACCGCTTTCTTGCGGAAGCCACTGCGGCCTCGGCCTTTCTTAGCGGGGCCTTTGGCCGCGCGTTCGGCGAGCCAAATCAGAGCTTCGTCGAGTTCGACGGATTCGATCGCTCGATCCTTTGGCAGCGACGCGAACACGCTGCCGTGACGGACGTACGGGCCGTAACGGCCCTCAAAGATTGCGATCACTTCGTCGTCGTCGGGATGTTTTCCGAGTTCTCGAAGCGGAGTCGGCGCGATCTTCACGCGGGCTTGTTTGAGAAGCTCGACGGCGGCAGGGAGATCGATCGTCAGAACGTCCCCTTCTTTGGGAATCGACTTGTACGTCTTGTCGTGCAGCACATAGGGACCGAAGCGGCCGATGCCTGCTGAAACTGTCTTACCTGTTTCCGGATGGGTGCCCAGGGTGCGTGGCAGTGCAATGAGTTTCAGCGCGTGGTCAAAGGCCAGAGTACTTGGGTCAATGGTCTTCGGAATGCTGACACGTTTGGGTTTGGGTTCGCCGTCGATGACCTCGCCGACTTGCAGATACGGGCCGAACGGACCGTTGAGCACAAAGATCGGCGAGCCAGAATCGGGGCAATTGCCGATCGAGATCGGACCTTGTTTTTTCAACGCGATCAGCTTTTCGGCGAGATCATTCGTGATATCAGCCGGAGCCATGTCGGCAGGAATTGATGCTGTGTCGGGCGGAACTCCGTCCCCCTCATTCTCTTTCTGGAGGAAGGGGCCGAAACGTCCGACGCGGATTTTCGCATCCAGTCCATCAATCGTCAGCGTGCAGGCATCGCGCGGGTCGATCTGTTCTTCGCGTGTTTTGACTTGTTCGTCGAGTCCCCCCTCGCCATTGTAAAAACTCCGCAAGTACGGCAGCCGTTCAGCCGTGCCACCGGCCACTTCGTCGAGCTGTTGTTCCATGTCGGCGGTGAAGCTGACATCGACGAGGTTCGGAAAATTCTTTTCCAGCAGTCGGGTTACAGCCATCGCGGTGAAGGTTGGCACGAGTTGGTTGTTGACCTTGCGAACGTAGCCTCGATCCTGCACCGTGCTGATAATGCTGGCATAAGTCGACGGCCGTCCGATGCCGTCGGATTCGAGTTCTCGGACCAGCGTGGCTTCGGTGAATCGAGCGGGCGGCTTCGTATCGTGCCGCAGCGCTTCGAGCTGTTGCAGGATGAGCACTTCGAGTTCGGCCAGCGGCGGCAGCGCGGCCTCTTGGTCATCGAGTGCTGCTTCGGGATCATCGACTCCTTCGACGTACGCTCGGAAGAATCCGGGGAATTCGACGTGCCGGCCGGTCGCGCGGAACTCCGCATTATCAGCCGTTATGGTGGCCGTGATGAATCGCAAGCGAGCGTCGGCCATTTGAGTGGCCATCGTCCGCATCCAGATCAACGTATAAAGCCGCGCGCCTTGACCGGTGAGCCTGTGCTCGTCGGCGGTTAGCATTTCCTTGCCGGCGGGACGGATCGCTTCGTGAGCTTCCTGCGCTCCCTTCGCTTTCGTCGTGAACTGACGCGGCGCAGGGCTGAGATATTCGTCGCCGTATTTCTCGGTGATACGGCGGCGCGACGCTCCAATCGCTTCTCCTGAGAGATTGACGCTGTCGGTACGCATGTAAGTAATAAAGCCGTCCTCGTACAACCGCTGAGCAACTTGCATCGTCTCTTTGGCCGAGAGGCTCAGTTTGCGATTCGACTCTTGCTGAAGCGTGCTGGTCGTGAACGGCGGGTACGGACGGCGAATCTCGCTACGTTCCTTGATGCTGGTGACTTGCCACGGCGATTTGGTCAGCCGGTCTCGCAAGGATTCGACTTGCGGCTGATCGAGCAGCAAGACGTCGGCATTTGGCTTGAGCTTGCCGGTGTTCTCGTCGAAGTCTTTACCGGTAGCGACTCGCTGACCGGCGACGGAAACGAGATCCGCGGAAAATTTGGCGGAGGACTCCTTCGCCAGTTCGGCCTTCAAGTCCCAATAGGTCGCGCTGCGGAAGGCCATGCGTTCAAGCTCGCGCTGCACCATCAACCGCACGGCCACCGATTGCACTCGGCCAGCGGACAGCTTCGGAGCGATCTTCTTCCACAACAGCGGGCTGAGCCGATAGCCGTACAAGCGGTCGAGCACTCGCCGCGTCTCTTGGGCCGCGACGAGATTTTTGTCGAGATCCCGCGTTGAAGCGATCGCTTCTTGGATGGCTTCCTTCGTGATTTCGGAGAACACCATCCGCTTGACAGGGACATTGGGCTTGAGCACTTCCGACAGATGCCAGCCGATGCTTTCGCCCTCGCGGTCTTCGTCGGTTGCGAGGATGAGTTCATCCGCGTTTTTCAGAGCCTCTTTCAGCTCGGTGACTACTTTTCTTTTGTCGGGCGGGATGATGTACAGGGGCTGAAAGTCTTGATCGACGTTCACTCCGAGCTTAGCCCACGCCTCTTTCTTGAGGGCGGCGGGAACCTCGGCGGCGTTGCCGGGAAGGTCACGCACATGTCCCATGCTGGCGAGCACTTTGTAATTCGGCCCCAGAAAGCCGCTGATCTTTTTGGCTTTCGCCGGCGACTCGACGATCACCAATGCCTTCAAACGCTTTCCAGCCACACTGTTTTCCTTCGTTGTTCACGCCAAAGGCGTGGTCTTTTCTCGAAAGTCAATTCAGCCAATTCATGAATTGTGGAAGGCGATTAGCGATGGATGATTAACGATTGTTGATTGTTGAAGTCAGCGTGAAATTCAATCTTCCGCTGCCTTCGACAATCAACAATCGTCAATCATCAATCGCTAAACTGCGCTTCCCAACACCGGGGCAGACCTTGTTGCTCAACCGCCCCCGGCTACAATTCGCCCCCTTCGGCCAGGGCAACAAGGGGAAATACGTACTCGCCCCTTTCTCCGGCTGTCAAGGATTGATGCCGAAACGTTTTTTGGGGCCTCCCCGACCTTTTGAGGTTTTAAGCGATGCATTCGATGGATTTTTTCCGCCGCAATCTCAAGCCGCTGATGGCGGCGTTGACGCTGATGGCGATGATCACATTCGTGTTTGATGACTCCATGCGTGCGGGAAGCTCAATGCTCGTCCCGGTGATTTTCGGGCTGCTCTTCGGCGGTGCCGCCTTCATTTGGGGCACGCGCAGTGGAAAGCAAAACGAGTACTTGGCGATGGGAGCTGTGGTCGGCATCGTGCTGGGATTTGCGCTGACGGTCTTCAGCGCGCGTGAAGACGCAAGTAATCAGCAGTTGGTCGCGGGACTGACGAGGCGCGATATCGGGCAATTGAAGAACCGACGCGATTCGGCCAATCAGATCATCACCACGATCTACCATCAGTCGCACGAAGTTCCAGAGGATGTGCTGAAGAAGAATCCGTTCATGGCGCAGATCGCCGGAATGGACGCTCAACAGGTACTGCAAAGCCTGCACTTCAACTTCGGCCGCGATTTGGACAAGGACGTGGTCTTCGGTCACCTGCTGCGACAAGAGGCGCAGCGACTGGGCATCACCGTCAGCGATGAAGCAGTGACTGACTTCATCAAGCTAGTGGCGACGGTCCCCGGAAGATTCGTGCAGGGTCGGCGGTTGTCGTCCGAAGACTTTCGCCAAGTGCGAGAGAAGCTGCATCTGAGCGATCACGACATCTATCGGCTATTGCGTGAAGAGTTGGAAGCACGCATGGCGGCCGAAATGACAGCACCTCGAAATGCCATTACGCCCGAACAACGCTGGGAAGATTTCCGCAAGCTCACGGTCAAGCAAAAGATCGAAGTGGCGACGATCCCGGTCGAACCCTTTGTGGCGAGCGTGAACGATCCGTCTGACAGCGAATTGCAATCGTTCTTCAATGATCATGCCGAGAAATTTCCCGGCCCCAAGGGAGAGCCGGGCTTCCGGCAGCCGACGCGAGTCAAGTTGGCGTACCTCGAAGCGGACTACGATGTGGTCGAGAAGACAGTAACTCCGCCGACTGACGAGGACGTCGAGAAGTACTATGAAGACAACAAAGAGTCCTTCATCGACCGGACTCCGAAGAAGTCCGAAAAGAAAGACGACGATCTCTTGATTGATGACGGCGAAAAGAAAGACGGCGAGAAATCCGACAAGCCGGAAGCGACCGATAAACCGGCCGATCCGAAATCCGACGACCAGCCGAAGCCCGAATCGTCTGAGAAAGACAAGCCAAAAGAAGCTGACGCCGACAAGAAGCCCGATCGCGAAAAACCAAAAACAGATCCGCCGGCCGAACCGAAACCGGATAAGCCGAAGACTGACAAACCGGCTGATTCGACGAAGTCCGATCCGCAGGGAGCGGCCGGGGACGACAAGGTCTCGGCCGAAAAAGCGGGCAGCGACCAGAACGACGCAGCCGACAAGAAGACGGATGATCCCAAGCCAGCGGATAAAGCCAAGCAGGACGATCCGAAGAAAGCTGCCGACGAACCGGCCAAAGAAAAGAAGCCTGACGCCGAACCAAAACCGAAGTCTGAAACGCCTGTCGACGAACCGAAGCCCGAAAAGCCGGAAGAAGACAGGCCCAAAGAGACCGGGGATAAATCGGAAGACGAAGAGAAATCCGACAAGAAGCCCGAAGTCCGTTTCAAACCGTTCAAGGAAGTGAAGGAGAGTATTGGCGACCAGTTGTTGCGTGAGCGAACTCTGGAAAAAATGCGAACTCTCATCGACAAGGCTGTTACAGAGATGCGAGATCTCGGCTCGCGGACGATCGGTGAGAAGTCGGACAAATCGTATCTCTCACCCGAGCAAGCTGGCGAAAAGTTGAAGGCATTCGGCGAGAAACTGGGCCTCAAATATCGAGTGACTCCACTGCTGTCCGCGGCGGAATTGAGAGTGTCGGAAGATCACCCAATTGGTAGTGCAACTGATCCGATCGACGAAGGGACGCGTCAACAGCAAGTGGTGGGGGTCGTTGATCATCTATTCGGACGCGGTGGCGACTCGACGCACACACCTGAAGTGGCTGAAGATCAGGGCACCAAAAACCGTTTCGCATACTGGGTCGTCGAGCGGTCTGAATCGCATGTTCCGAAGTTCGATGAGTCGGGTGTTCGCGAGCAAGTGGTCAAAGCCTGGAAGCTGAAACAGGCTCTGCCGAAAGCGGAAGAGCGTGCCAAGAAGCTCGCGAAACTCGCCGCCGACTCACAGGGATCTCTCACCGAGGTGATGGCCGGACAGACCGTCTCTGGCGAGAAGGACGGGAAAGAATTGACCGTTCTGGATTCTTCCGAGTTCTCGCACTATACGCGGCAGGGAGCGAGTGCTCCGCAACTCAACCCGCTGGATGCGGACCGTCAGCCGGTGGAGTTGTCGCGAGTCGACGGGCTCGAAAACATTGACGAGGACTTCATGAAGGCTGTCGATCACATGAAGGCCGGTGCGACGGAGGTCATTCCGAACTCTGACCGCTCTGCTTTTTTCGTGGTCCACTTGAAAAGCCGCACGGACGTTTCGCCGGAAGAGGACGCGCCGCAGCGAAAGGAATTTCTGGAAAAATGGCCATTCGGTGTCGCGGCCGACCAACTGGCATCGGTGGCGTCGTTTCCGCTGCGCCGCGAATGGGCCGACGCGATCGAGCGAAAATACAACGTCGTTTGGCCGGTGAGCGAGCGGTAGCGCACGCGGGTTCGCGTGAGTCACAACGTTCGGCTTGCTGGACTTCGTCCAACGCGCCGAGTAATTTCCCGCGTACATTGCTGAAATGGGCTCTGGTGGACGCGGTCGCGTGGCGACCCTAATACTTGTTGCCCTCATGTCAGCCTCGGCTGGCCGAGAGGCCGGTATCTGTGCGGGGCTTAGAGATTCAGGCGGTTGAGTCGCGATGCCGGTGTTGGTGGATGTCGCGGTTTTCTCAAAATGGGATGGTGCAGATGGGCAATCACAAAAGCGAAGCGGGCAACGGCGTGATGATCGAAGCTCGCGGACTGAGTAAATTTTATGGGCCGTTCGCGGCGACTCAGGATGTGACATTTTCGGTGCCCAGTGGCGAAGTCGTGGCGTTCTTGGGACCGAATGGCGCGGGCAAATCGACCACGATGAAGATGCTCACTGGTTTCCTCGCGCCGTCAGAGGGCGAGGCTCGCATCGGCGGCTTCGACGTCTCCTCGCAACGGCTGGAGGCGGTCAAGTTGATCGGATACCTGCCAGAAAACGGGCCGCTGTATCACGAGATGACTCCCAAATCGCTGTTAGAGTATCTCGGTCAGGCACGCGGAATGTCGGGACCGTACTTGCAGAGCCGGATGGAGTTCGTCGCTCAGAAGTGCGCTTTGAAAGCAGTCTGGAATAAAACGATTGGAAAGCTATCTCGCGGCTATAAGCAGCGTGTCGGGATGGCTCAGGCCCTGCTGCATGATCCGCAAGTCCTGATCTTGGACGAGCCGACCAGTGGGCTCGATCCGAATCAGGTGCATGAAGTCCGCGACCTGATCCACAGTCTGGCGAAAGCCAAAACGATTTTGTTATCGACACACATTCTGCGTGAGGTCGAGGCGTGTTG
>JAYVSP010000269.1:0-9688 GCA_043775215.1 Planctomyces sp.
GCTACGCGGCTGACGCCGCTCCGCTCTGCCCTGGGCTATCGAGTTTTTGCCCTTTGGGCCAGGACAACAGCGCAACTTCAAAACTGACGCTTCGGGTTATTGTTGAGACTCAAAGAATATCGCGTTCAATGCGTGAACCTCACTCTGGAATCTAAACTCACCTGATGCCACCGACTTTTTTCACCGACGTCACCTGTCCGGTTTGCGCTTGCTTGTGCGATGACCTGCGAGTCACCGTGGAAGAGGGACGCATCGTGCGTGCTGAGCGAGCTTGCTCACTGGCGGAGTCGTGGTTCTTGCAACAGGACTCGAGTCAGACGCCGATTGCCGAAATCGACGGCCAGCCGGTTCCCTGGGATGACGCGATCACTCATGCCGCAAAGATTTTGACCGAATCACATTCGCCGCTGATCTATGGCCTGTCACGCAGCAGTACCGACGGGCAGCGAGCGGCTGTGGCGCTGGCCGATCACCTGGGTGCGACGATCGACACGACCGCGTCACTCGGCCACGGTCCATCGGTGATGGCCGTGCAAAGCGTTGGAGAATCAACCTGTTCGCTGGGCGAAGCACGCAATCGCGCGGACCTCGTGTTGTTCTGGGGCACGAATCCAGCGGTGTCTCATCCACGCCACTTCGAACGTTACTCCGTCGATCCCGTCGGCGAATTTCTGCCGCGCGGCCGAGCAGACCGAACGGTGATTGTCCTGGACATTCAACCGACGGAAACGTCTCGACTTGCAGACCTGTTCATCACGGTGGAGCCGCAGCGTGACTTCGAAGCGATCACGACGTTGCGGTTGCTGCTCCGAGGACAACGTCCCGCGCCGAATACTCCGACCGGCGTCGAACTGCCCGTTCTGGAAGAACTTGCCGAGCGGCTGCGTCGCTGTCGCTATGGCGTCGTCTACTTTGGATTCGGACTGAGTCGTAGTCCGTTGGGCCATCTCACGGTTGCCGCATTGCTGCGACTGGTGACCGAACTGAACGACCACACTCGTTTCTGTGCTCGCCGGATGCGCGGATCGGGCGATGTCACGGGAGCCGACATGGTGCTCGCTTGGCAAACCGGCTTTCCCTTCAGCGTCAATCTTGCGCGCGGATTCCCACGCTACAACCCTGGTGAATTCACGGCCCTCGACATGCTCGAACGACAAGATGCCGATGCTTGCCTCCTCGTTGGAACTCACGGCCTACGCCGCTTCACACCGCTGTCTCTCGATCATCTGCGTGACATTCCCACGATTGTGCTCGATTCGCCTGCGGCCGAGTTGCCATTCACTCCGACGGTCCGCTTCACGACGGCGACCTATGGCATCCACTCGGCTGGCACGGCCTATCGCATGGACGAAATTCCGATTCCACTGAAGGCTGTGCTGCCACTCCGATGTCCGACAGACGAGAACGTGTTGAGCCAAGTGCTCGACGCAGTCAAAGCGGCTGAGTGTCAATCGCGGTGAAGTTGCGAATGGACTTTAGCGCCACCAACGCTCGCATCATGCCGTACCGGCTCGGATCGTGTCCAGTTTGTTGCCTTCGATTCCGTCTGTTGCAACCATTCCGAAATGAATGACGTGACTTACGAGTTCGACGTGGTGGTGATCGGAGCTGGTCATGCCGGGTGCGAAGCGGCGTTGGCGGCGGCTCGCATCGGTGCGAAGACGGCGCTTTTGACGATGAGCTGCGATATGGTCGCGGCCATGAGCTGCAATCCGGCGATCGGCGGCGTCGCGAAAGGGCAAATCGTCCGCGAGATCGATGCACTCGGCGGCGAGATGGGACGGGTTATCGACGAGACTGGCATCCAGTTTCGGATGCTCAATCGCACGAAAGGCCCGGCCATGCACAGTCCGCGGGCTCAGGCCGACAAGAAGGCGTATCAGTTCGCGATGAAGTGGCGCATCGAACAGCAAGAGAATCTGACACTCCGCCAGGAAGTGGTCGAGGGATTGGAGATCGAGAGCGGCACGGCGCTAGCCGCCGGTCGATCGAAACAACCACCGGTGGCTAGCGCCATTCCGCTCAATTCGGAATCCCAGATTTCAGATTTCAGAGTTCAGATTTCGGGCGTTCGCGTTCGGGGCGGAGCCGTCTATCGAGCGAAGGCTGTTGTCATCACGACGGGGACGTTTCTGCAAGCAATCATGCACACCGGTGAAGCAAAGGCCGCCGGTGGACGGGCTGGCGAAGGAACGACTGTCGGATTGTCGCAGACATTGAAAGACCTCGGCTTCGAGTTGCGGCGATTCAAAACTGGAACCCCCTGCCGATTGAATGGGCGGACGATCGACTTCTCCGTATTAGAAGAGCAGCCTGGAGATGCCGACCCTCAGCCGTTTTCGTTTTTGACGGAAGCGATCACTCAGCCGCAAATGGTCTGTCACCTCACGTTGACCAATGACAAAGTCCACGAACTGATCCGCGCGAATTTGCATCGGGCTCCGATGTATTCGGGACAGATTCAATCGACGGGGCCGCGGTATTGTCCGAGCATCGAAGACAAAGTGGTCCGTTTCGCCGAGAAGCCGGAGCACCAAATCTTTCTGGAACCGGAAGGCCGGCACACCTGCGAGTATTACTGCAACGGCATCTCAACCAGCCTGCCGCGAGACGTACAGGACGAGATGGTCCATTCAATCGTCGGCCTCGAACGAGCCGAAATCATGCGGTACGGCTACGCGGTCGAATACGATTTCGCCCCGCCAACGCAACTGCACGCAACGCTCGAAACGCAACAAGTTGCCGGCCTGTACTTCGCCGGACAAATCAACGGCACCACCGGCTATGAAGAGGCGGCCGGTCAAGGTTTGCTGGCGGGCATCAATGCGGCATTGAAGATTGGTGGACAACCGCCGCTGATCCTCGACCGCAGTCAAGCCTATCTGGGAGTCATGATCGACGACCTGGTCACGAAGGGCGTTGACGAGCCATATCGCATGTTTACATCGCGTGCCGAATACCGCTTGCTACTCCGCCACGACAACTCGGACCGCCGCTTGACTCGGATCGGCCGACGCATCGGACTCGTATCGGCCGAACGCTGGCTGAAGTTTGAAGCTCATGAAGCGGCCATCGCCTCGGCAGAGTCGATCATCGGAAAGAAATTTCACCAGGGAAATAGCTTGGAAGAGTGGCTCCGTCGCCCGGAGACAGATTGGTTCGACGTCTGTCAATTCAGCGAGGAAGCCCGCGCACTCAATATCCCGTCGCTGGCCGCGCGACAACTGTCGATCGAGGCCAAATACGCTGGATATATTCGTCGTCAAACCGCGTCGATCGAGCGGCAAGAACAAGTCGATACTGTCCGCATCCCAGAGGCATTTGACTTTTTCGCCTGCCCGCAACTCCGCCACGAGGCCAAAGAAAAGCTGACTCGCATCCGCCCGCACAGTGTCGGCCAAGCCGGCCGCATCAGCGGTATCACGCCCGCGGACCTCGCAGTGCTGATGCTGTATCTGACCGAACCGACGCGAATGGCGACATATGCGCGACGGTGAAAATTTCGGCGAGTCGCCGGCACCGGAATGGTTGGAGCGTGCGATCATATTGGCCTTCAAGTGGGGTAGCGGATCTGACACATCCCATTGGGCCGCGCTCGATGGAAATCTCATTGAGTGGTGTCTTGGGGATTACGATGAGTTCGATTTGTTTGAAACGGATTTCGTTGAGCAGTTACGCAAACTGCAAGCCTGGTGGGACGAGATTGAGAAAGAGTGGCAGGAAAAACATCAAGACGGTTCGTAGATAGGTTCTCTGTCGTTGCCTCTATTCATCGACCGATATTACGATGAGCGACCATCCAACCGGGCCGATGAGTTGCTGATGAACTCGGCCCGGCAAACTCCCGCCATACGAATGCCCACCATGCTGAATTTTCTTGGATCGACGAAGACGTTGTGCGATGGGATGACTCGTCGCGACATGCTCAAGGTCGGAGCGTTGGCTGTTGGCGGGTTGACGCTGACCGATTTGCTGCGAGCGGAACAGGCCGCCGGGAAGAAGTCGGCAAAGTCCGTGATCATGATCTACATGTGCGGAGCTCCCGGACATCAGGACATGTACGATTTGAAAATGAATGCTCCGGCGGAGATTCGGGGTGAGTTCCGGCCGATCCCGACCAACGTCCCCGGTATCGAGATTTGCGAGCACATGCCGCGCATGGCGGCGATCATGGACAAGCTGGTGCCACTGCGGTCGGTCTACGGATCGCCGGACGGGGATCACAATTCGTTCATTTGCTACACCGGTCGTTCGAAGCGGCAGCAGCCTCCGGGTGGTTGGCCGTCAGTCGGTTCGACGGTGTCGAAGGTGCTCGGCCCGCGCAACAAAGCGGTGCCGTCGTTCGTGGGTTTGTCACCGGACACGGGGCATCCGCCGTATGGCTCGCCGGGATTGCCCGGATATTTGGGAGTTCCTCACGCGGCGTTCCGTCCGTCGGGGCCGGGCCGAGCGGACATGGTACTCAACGGAATTGATGCGAGTCGGCTGGACGATCGAAAGCAATTGCTCGCGTCGGTCGATCAAATTTGCCGCGAAGCTGATGCGTCGGGCAAGATGAGCGGCATGGATTCGCTCGCTCGGCAGGCGTTCGAGATTCTCACGTCGAGCAAACTGGTTGATGCGCTCGACCTCTCCAAAGAAGACGCTGCAACGCGCGAACGCTACGGCAAGGGCGACACGAAAAACTTCGGCGACGGAGCACCGCGCAATCTCGAACATTTTTTGATGGCTCGGCGGTTGGTCGAAGCGGGTGCTCGCGTGGTGACGCTGAACTTCGGCCGCTGGGATTTCCACAGCGACAACTTCAATGGCATGAAGAACACGCATCTGCCGCAGTTCGATCAAGGACTCTCGGTGTTGATCGAGGACTTGCACGCTCGCGGCCTGGCCGACGATGTGATGGTCTGTGCGTGGGGTGAGTTCGGCCGCACGCCGCGCATCAACCCAGACGCCGGCCGCGACCATTGGCCGCAAGTCGGCGGCGGAGTCCTTGCTGGCGGCGGCATCCGCGCGGGCCAAGTCATCGGGGCCACCGATCGTCTCGGAGCCGAAATCGCCGAGCGTCCGATTCACTTCGCCGAGGTCATCGCGACGCTCTATCAGCACTTGGGCATCGACCTCGAAACCAAGCTCAATGACCTTGCCGGTCGTCCACAGTATGTCGTCGATGGCAAGAAGCCGCTGCCAGAGTTGGTGTAATCCCTTGGCCCGGCAGAGCCGCAACCCAAGCTAAGATCTCGTGCAGAAATAAATTGGTGATTTGGAGCCGCGCCCGTCAGGAAGCGGTGACTGACTGTCCGCTTCCTCACGGGCGCGGCTCTGGTACTTGTTTCTGCACGCGTTCTAAAGTTCGATGATGCGCAAATCGACCGAGTCGCCTACCTGCTTTCATTCTGCCCTCTCATCATTCTGCCTATCCCGTCCGGATTGGCAAAATGATCGAAGGGCAGAATGATGTGGAAGCGCAATTTCTTTAGTCCCAACAACCAAACACTCTTCCGGTCTCAAAATCTTCTCACAAAAACAAGATTTGAAACGTTTGCAGACCAGAAGTCGGAAGTAATTCTTGCACGCGTCCTAAAACTGCAAACGACGCTCCACTCCGCCAATTCCGAATTCCGAAGTGCCTGACCCTGGGTTGCGGCGTTGAGCAGTGTTCAATGATCAACGCGCGTGCCTGCGGCGTGCGGTGAAACCAAGTCATCGCTACGATGTGGTCCGCGGGTTTACGTAACAACAGAAGCGCGGCAGCATTGTGGCGGTACGATCTTGAATCCTCAGGACCGCAATCAGTTTTTGAACTTCTCGGGTTCGGTCCTGGGTGGTTTGGCGCTGGCCGCGCTGGGTTTGGGATGGGCGGTCGAGATTGATCCACTTCAGACGCTGAGTTGGGATTGGGTCGCCGTGCTCTGGGGGCTTGCCGGGACCGTGCCGTTGTTTGCTCTGTTTGCATTGCTCTACTGGCTACCCATAGGCCCTCTGCGAACGATTCGGAAATTCTTGGCGGCCGAACTCGCGCCGTCATTGGCGGTCCTGACTTGGTTTGATTTGGTCTTTCTCGCGTTGTTGACCGGCGTGGCCGAGGAACTGTTCTTTCGTGGCATGCTGGAACCCTGGATCGGCTGGTTTTGGAGCAATCTGCTCTTTGGAATGGCTCACTTGGTGACTCCAACCTACGGAGTGTTAACCTTCTTGGTCGGCCTCTACCTAAGTTGGTTGAAGACGTGCGCCAGCCCGGCCAACTTATTGATCCCGATTGTGACTCACGCGGTCTACGACTACGGCGGTTTTCTCGTCATCATCTGGCGGCACCGGCAGGAGATGACGAAAGAAGTTTCGAATTTCAAATCCCAATGACCAAAGAAATCTCAAATCCAAACGGTAAACTTCCTTCGCCAGCCGTTCGCGTCGCTCGACCAGTTGATCACGATTGCCTGTTTCACAACTGCCAGGAAACCTGCTCATGCTGACCACCGCCGTTCGCTTCGGCCCGAAGAGCCACGGCCGACTCGTCACCGATGAACAACTGGAACACGCTGACTTTCGGCTCGGCTACGACTACGAAGTCATCTTTGGGAGGTTGTACGTGTCCCCCGCACCCAATCGTGAACACGACGTTGTCGAGAAGCACATTTTCCTTCAAGTCCACCTCTACAGCGTGGATCATCCAGAGATCGTGGGCTGTGTGACAGATCGCGCTCGAGTCTTTGTGCCAGGAGTCGAGATGACGACTGCTCCGGAGCCAGACTTGGCTGTGTATGCCGAGGATCTCGATGACTGGCGCGACGGTGAGCCATTCATTGTTGGCGAGGTGTTGCGCGGAACGGACATCGACAAGGATTTGTTTCGCAACGTGGAACTTTACCTGCGAGTGCCAACCATTCAGGAGTATTGGGTGTTCGATCTCCGCGACGACGCTCGCCGGCCAAAGCTGTGGGTATATCGACGCGTCCGAAACGATTGGGACGTCCAAGAGTTTCCGCCGGACACAATCTATGAAACGCCGCTGCTGCCGGGATTGAAACTGCGCGTCTCACCGCCGCCTCGTCCTGCGGCCAAACGGCGGCGGACGAAACGCTAAAATCAGTCAAGCGGAGCGGTTTTCAATGCAAGGACGCAATGGATCCAGAAAAAATCAGTTCGCGAAAAACCTCAGCTTCAAACTGGCTACTCATTCTTTGCAATCTTGCGTCTTTGCGTCTTTGCGTTGAGATTCTTGGCATTTGTTCTTGGACCTAGGAATCTCCTGAATGCCCGCGTTCACGCATCATCTTTTTGTCTGCTGTAACCAGCGTTCGCCGGGGCACCCGCGCGGCTGCTGTGATTCGGAAGGGACTGAGGCGTTACGAAACGCCTTCAAGGCCGAAGTGAAGAAGCGCGGTCTCGGTCCACTCGTTCGAGCCAACAGTTCTGGCTGCCTCGACCAGTGCGAACACGGTCCGTGCGTCGTGATTTATCCGCAGGCGATCTTTTACGGCGGAGTGACGCTCGACGACGTGCCACGCATCCTGGATGAGACCGTCATCCAGGGGCGAGTGCTCGAAGATCTGCTCATCGCTTCCGAGTGCCTGAACAATCCAAACTGCAAGCACATTCAGGCTCAGAAGTCAGAAGTCAGCGGTCAGAAGTCAGCGGCGACGAACGCCTCCTCAACTCTGATCTCTGATCTCTGATCTCTGATCTCTGATCTCTGGCTCTGGCTCTTACCGCACTTTGGCTTGGAAACTGATGACACCGCCCGTGTGACCTGTCAGCGGGCTGTCGAGTTCAAATCGCAGGACTTGGCTCCCTTCGCCGTTGTCATCGACGTTGATGGAACCCTCGCGGTCAGTCGTCACAGAGTCGTCGATGTATTCCAGCCGCGGGGTCAGGTTGTCGATGATGCGAATGTGTCGCAGTTCGCGATCGCCCAAGTTGTCGAATCGGACGGTGAACGTGATCACATCGCCTGGCTGAGCCGCGTCCTTGTCGGCCAGCTTGACGATTCGCAAGCGCCCGTTCTGTTTGTGTCCTTCGTCGATGCCAGTCAGTTCCGCGACCTTGAACATCGCGTAGACCTCTTGAGCACTGGACAGGTTGGCCATGATGACCGGATTCAAATCGCGCGACCAGGCGGCGGCCGCCGTCATACCGGCGTTGAGCCGAGCAATCTCGGACTGCCGGAACTGGCCGTCGCGAATGAATTGCGCTTCCTCAAACAGATTCAACAGCTTGGTGTTTTGAGCAATGTACTTAGCTCCGGCCACATCGGCACGAGTCGACTTGCCGAGCAATCCGCTAGCTCGCGAACGCATTCGCACGCCTTGCACGCGATCCCGTTGCAAGTGCGTTCGGCCGCCAACCTGCTGGCGCATTCCGGCCCCCTGAACTTGATCGAAGTTGGTCGTGAGCCGCTGGACGTTGAAGTCCTCGCGCACACCATGAATCGATCTGACGGCGGCGAAACGCGGCGCGTAGATCGCAACTCGGTTCGAGGATTTCACCCGGCGGTTGCCCTGGTGATCTTCGAACTCGGCGATTGTGTCTTCCGTGTCCAAGCCCAGCATGATGTCGCGGTCATAATGCACGGGATAGTCCCGGTCACCACCATCGAACAGGTACTCGTCGGGATAGATCTCCGCGAGCTTTGGGTTCGCGCTGATCGGACGTTTCGCGGGCGCTGTCGTTGCTTCTTGAGCGTCGGCGTACGACGTGAGTTGCACACGCGGTTCGGCCTCGGTGAACGAGACGGCCTGCTGAATATCCCCGGTGGTTGTCTTCGATTTCGCAATCGCGACGCTCTTTCGTTCGTAACCATCCGAAGACTGTCGTCCTCCGCTCGCCATGACGGACGCCAGGACCGGCGCGCCGCTGCCGAAAAACGGGCCGCGCGTTTCGTTCGGAGGCGGCAATCGGCCACCGAGTCGAATCAGCGCCAGTGGCCTTCCCATCTTGTCCGCCTCTTCGATGAGGTTGATGCGGGCGTTGACCGTTCTCACGGCGATGTCGGCTGTCAATTCGAACGGATCGGCGAGTTGAGGCTGTTCGAGGTACACAACCTTTGTGATCATGCGACCTTGAACAGCCGCCTCGATTTCTTCGACCGCAAAGTGGATCGGCAGCGGAAACCTGTCGGCGTGTGCGGAGGGCGGATGCAGACGATCGAGCACCTCGACCGACGGGAACAACTCGATTCCCGGAAACTCCGGAAGATCGCTGAGCCGCATGCGGTACGACTGGCTGACCGCCAACCGGACTTGAGTCGCGTCACGCGACTCTTCGAGCGATCCCAGAAACCATGTCACGCGGCCGGTGGAAGGCAGTTCGATGCGGATCGGCTGAAACTCAAGACCCTGGACGCGACCGGCCGTCCGCACCCATTCGCCCCACGTTCCCGGAGGAACGCGATGATCCATCAGTGGGTACGGTGCCTGTGCGTCTGCGCTGTTCGTCCATAGTCCGCAGGCGATGAGCACACCCATCAACATGCCCACCAACCGAAACCGTCGCAGCGCGGCCCAGAGATCGGCCAGCAAACCGATCCGGTGAAGACACAACAGTTCCGGAAGAATGTGCGAACTCATGAGAAATTGCCGATTTCCAATTGCCGATGGCTCATTCGGTAATCCAGGGAGGTCACTTCGGGAAATATTTTTGCCACAGATGAAACACGGATTGAACACGGATCAGGACAGGAGGCAGGGAATTG
>JAYVSP010000270.1:0-8642 GCA_043775215.1 Planctomyces sp.
TTTCACGCGAATTGGACTTGGCTCGGATTGAGCTTTCTGCGAATGGCTCACATATTCGCGATGCAAACACAGTGTGAAACTGGGCGGCTTTGGTGGTGCATTGGCAAATTCCTTGTACTGTGAAACGTTGTTTGAGAGATGTGGCGGCTAGCGCCTTGCCGCTCACAACCCCTGAATCAAGACCGTGCCACATTGATTACGCCTTCACCGCGTTTCAGACCAGCCAGCCTCAGCTCTCCCAATCCAGTCGCAGGATGTGGCCGGAGCTGAATCCGCACAGCAGCCATTCTCCCAATGGATCGCAAATGACTCGTACGACGTCTTCGTCCACCAGCGTCGCCCACAAGAGCTGGCCGTCGGAATCCAGCCAATAGAGATGCCGTTCGAGTGTCGCGGCCGCAATACGGTCTGCATTGAAGCTGCAAGACACGCGGCTGACCGTCCCTTCAATAAAGTACGACTCACGCAACGCTCCGTCGCCATCGAGTGCCTGAATTCCATGATTAAAGCCGGCCAGCAAGACGGTCTCGCCGTCCCCGGCGGCGTACATTTCGCCCAAAGACGTGAAGCACTTCTCGCTCCAGACTTGGTCTCCATTCAATTGATAGGCACAGACTTGGCCATACTCCGCCGCGCCCACGAGCACCGGACTGGTCGCCAGAAACTGAATCCACTTGAGCGGCCGAATCGTCTCGAACTGGCTGAGCTGTTGGCTTTCTTGTCCCAGTATCAGATTGCCGCCGTTTGCCAAGCTGATGGCCGTCTGGCGCCCGAAGGGGGCGACCGCCACTCCCAGAGCCGGTTCGGGAAGTCCGACCGACCACTCCGCCTCCAACTGTGAGTTCAGCCGAAACACTTTCCGCTCGCCGACGATCGCCGCTCCAGCCGCCGACGTGTCGGACCATGCGAGCGCCCGCACTCCTTTCAAACCGCGCGACAGCGTGAGCAATTGCCCGCGTCGGCTGATCCGATATAGACCGCCGGTCGCATCGGCCGCCAGCACCTCGCCCGACTCGCGCCCCATTTCCATCGCGACCAACGGAGCCTCGGTCGAAAACGTCCAACGAATCGTTGGCGGAATTCCCTGCCCAGCGGACAACCAAGTTGGCTCATGCATGCTCATCGTGGCCGAGCATGATATCGGCTGGATCGTTGCGCGTCGCTTCGGTCCTTTGCGTCCGCTTTGTCCCGTAAAAAGGACAAAAGCGACGGCAAGGACCGAAAAGCACGCACAGCCATCAGACCAAAGTGGACTCGTAGATCGAGTTCATCAGCCAGTGGTTGACGTCATTGAGAAGTTTCGGCGTTGGCTCTTCTCCGGAGTCATACGAGCGCAGCACGGCTTCGACGCCGGTCGAACGCAGCAGGCGGCCGAGCGAAACGTAATCCGGCAGCGAGACCGAGCCGTCTCGAACACCGGCGCTCAGAAAGACTCGCTTGCCGCGCAGGTCGTCGTAGTTCGTGATCGGATCGAGCTTCGAGCTTCTCAAACCGAACGGCAGCGCACCGGCGAACCACTCCGGCCGGCGCAGCAGCATCCGCAGCGCGACCGATGCTTGCTCCCCGAATCCCGCGAGGTAAATGCGTTCGCTGTGTACATGGAACTCGCGACGCATTTGCCGGGCGACGTCCTTGAGCGTTTCCAGAATGCCGTCGAGCGGGTCGACGCTGTTTGGCGGCGACATTGGCCCAGCGGCGAAACGGTTTGATGGTGTCAGCCCCTCAATCGACAAGCCCAGGTAATTCTGCGGGCTGATCCGCGGCATCAGGTCGAGCAGCTCGCCAGCAGTCCATTCCGCATCGTGCAACCAGACGACGAGCGGATAGGGATAATTCGGTTCGTAGTTGTGTGGCAAGTAAACGGGAGACTCATCTGGCAGCGCGAAGCGTCCCCAGGGAGCATCCGCTCCGGCGACAGCCAGCTCCAGCAATGAACCGGCGTCGTCGGTCGATGGCGTGCCGCCAGAAACTTGATCGGTCGCAGCCAGCAGTTCCCACGGTTTACGTTGGCAGAGATCCATCGCCGGGGATGATTGCCAAACGGACCAGCGGCTCACCCAGGGATTGTCAGCATGAGTGGTCATTCGGTGGAACCTCCTTGAGCTTGGACAAACTGCGGTTGCAACATCTCTGCGCGGGAACCGAACGCTGGCAGATCGCCCACTTGAGCGATCTCGGACAGAGGAAATAGTTTTCCCGGGCAGGCTGTCGATTTCACGGAACGGTGCCCCACAACGTGATCGCCGTGGATGTGGTATTCAGACTTCATCACGCCCACCAGCCGCTTGACCGCCGTCAATTGGGCGATCGAGGGGCGATGATCCTCAAAATTTCCGACCAGACAAATGCCAATTCCGCGCTGGTTGTATTCTTCGTCGCCGGCGTGAGCTCCTTGCATTTGCTGACGCCAGCGGAAGGTCGGCTCAATCTCACCGTCTCCCATGCCGCTGCCGTTGCCGATCAAGAAGTGATAGCCAATTCCCTTCCAGGCGACGCCGTTCTTGTCCTTGCGAGCCAAGTGAGCCGCGTTGATCGTTTCAACGCTGCCCGACTCGGACGCGGTGTGATGAATGACGATGTGTTTCCAATCGCGTAACGGAGCCGAAGGCTTCCACGGATTGCCCGTGATCACTGGCGGAATCGACACGACCGGCGGCCGGATTGCATCGGGTTCCGGGACAGGAGCCAAGCCATATCCAGAACGATTGGCACCGCTCCACATGCGCTCCGGCGACGACACGACCGACCGTTGGCATCCGCCCACGCTGAGCCAGGTGATCGCCGTCAAACAGAGCATCCCAAAACCAACTTGTCGCACGCCGTCCTCCGTGACAGCAGAGAATGAAAGGACCGAAAAGCCATCGTTAGGAAAGGTCTGCGGGCGGATCATGCAATACTGTACGCAATAACCAATCCAGCGAGGGCGGGCCGGAATTTAGTCCGCTTCGGAAAGTTGGTCAACGTGAGGCTTTCCAGCTCGGCAAACGGATATCTCAGGGACGGGAATGAAACGCCAGTGAGATGATAAAACAGACTAAACACAGCGACTTCACAGGTCAAAAGGGGCCGAAAATAGCTTCCTATTCCTCCTGGTTTGCGTAATCAGTGCGACCGACGCGAATTCGGACGTTTTTTTGCCGACACATTTGCAAGTTGCAGATCTTCAGAATGCTGAAGGGGTGCAGGCCGGACAGCGCCGGCGCGGGGGCGTCGTCGTCGCGGTCGGGTCCATCAGCGTTTGGAAGGGAAGTCTCGGCGGATTCCGCGGCGGAACTGGCGGGGGACGGCGGTTCCGTGGGCACACCCAGGAGTTCTCGGCAGCGCGTCAAGTGGTCGGCGCGGGTGCGATTGGCCAGCAGGCCGTAGCTGCGGACGCGCGGGAAGCCCCGGGGGAGAATGTGCTGTACGAAGCGGCGCACGAATTCCGCTCCCGGCAGCGTCAGCTTGCCCCCATAACCGCTGGGACCAAGAGCGCCAAAAACATGTCACGAAGCAATTCGGCGTACCGTGCTTCGTACGCAAGGTCGTCTCGAAAGTCGATGTAGACGCGTGAAGAGAGAAAGGTTGGTACGGGAGGTACCAGAGTGTTGCCTCGGATGACTGGGATAATTCGGTCAGCGGAAATATCTTGCATCAGTTGAGCGGTGAGAATCATCTTCTCGTAGCCCACTCCGCCACGTCCAGCATTGGCCTTTGCAACATATGGCTCGGTGCAGACTGCTAGCACTCGTTTAGCGACGGTAAGTCCTGTTTCCATGAATCGAGGAAGGTCGCTGCCGAGGGTCAGGTTCCACTGATCCAGTATTACATCGACCCCATTTGCGACCAGCCGTGTAGAAAGTGTAAGCACCCAGTCCTTGTGGGGTTCCGTATCGTGCGAGTACGAAACAAAAACTTTTGGCGGAAGGGCCGACATGATTGCTCCATAACGATAATGCCGAACGCCCAAGGTAACCGGGCGGCGGCCAGAAACCTCTGATTTGTGAAAACGCGCCGACCGCCGCTCGGGTTGACCGGGACGCCCAACATGGGCGTGGACTTGTGGGGTGAAAGTCCCCTGTACGACACACGGGAACTCTTGGGAGGGCAGGATACCAACTGTCAATTCAAGCGGGGAAGTACGAGGCGAGGGCCACTGCGGAAGGGCGACTGACCGTGGGAAGGAAGCCTGCGAATGTGCCGACAAGCTGACAATCCTGCGACCGGGAAACATCTCGGTCACAGACCCCACGTCGTCAGCCGCATTCACGCCAAGAACCGCGCGGCGACGAACAGAAACGTCATAGAGGCTTCGAGAGGCACTGAGGTGAGCTGGCCGGATTCAGCGAAACCGTTCCCGACAGACCTCGGAGTAGATGGCGCGCTGGCGCGGCGACAGTTCACGTTCTTATTTGGGGAGATCTGCGAGCGTATCCGTGAGTCGAGCTTGCTCCAAAGCGGACTGCGATGAGGTAACTCAGCGTGGGCGAGCAGAAGTCAGCAGCGGCCGTAGTACCGAAGCTCCACCGCCAGTGGAGTCGGGAAGGGCCAAACGATTGTTTGACAAGGGCCTTTCCGCATGACCTCGAACCGTCCAGAGCCGTCCACGTTCGCCTCCCGCGCGGGAGCCGTAGTGAGTCGCGCTGCATCGGAGTCCGCCTCAGCGAGGTCAATCGGCGTCGGCGGTCGTGCGGACAACAACCTTGAGCCAATCTTCAGAGACCTTGATGGAGCAGATGGTCGAATCTCGGAACATGCAGCGGGCGTGGCAGAACGTGAAGGCGAACCGTGGGGCTCCTGGCCCGGACGGGATCACGCTGGAGGAGTTCGAGGCCACCTTCGCCGCCCAATGGCCGAGCGTCCGACAACAACTGCTGGAAGGAACCTACGAGCCATCACCGGCGCGGAGGAAATCCATTCCCAAACCGGATGGCACGGAACGTCACCTGGGCATTCCCAATGTTCAGGACCGAGTGATTCAGCAAGCCATCCTGCAAGTTCTGACTCCGATCTTCGATCCGAGCTTCTCGGAATCGAGCTTCGGATTCCGGCCACAGCGATCCGCTCAAGGAGCAGCCAAGCAAGTACAGCACCACATCCGATCCGGTTATCGCCACTGCGTGGACATGGACCTGTCGAAGTTCTTCGACCGAGTCCAACATGACGTGCTGCTCGCGAGAGTGGCCCGGAAGGTCCGCGACAAGCGATTGCTGGGTTTGATCGGGCGTTACTTGCGAGCGGGCGTGCTGGTCGAGGCCCAACTGCAACCCTCTCACGAAGGGACAATGCAAGGCGGCCCGTTGTCACCCTTGTTGGCCAACATCCTCTTGGATGACTTCGACAAGGAACTGGAACGACGGGGCCTGCGTTTTGTCCGTTACGCGGACGACTTCCTGGTATTCACCAAGACCAAGGAGGCCGCCGTCCGTGTGTTCGCGTCTGTGGAACGATACCTCACCCGTAAACTGAAACTGGTGGTCAACCGCCAGAAGAGCCGCATCTGCCCGACAGACGGAGTCGTGAGTTCGAGCTATTCCCAAAAGTTGTGGATGGGGGCTGACTTTCAGGCGGCGTTGTCGAGTTGCTTGAGGCCGTCTTTGAAGGTGGTTCCTTTGAGGACTTCGATGATTTCGGCGTGACCTTTGAGCCTCTCCAGTTTTTCGCGGCGTATTCAATCAGTTTGAAGGCCAAGGTGATGGCGGCCAGGTGTGATCCGTGGCCTTTGGTGCGTGAGGTCCGCAGACGCACCGTCGCAAAAGTGGATTCGATGGGGTTCGTCGTGCGGATGTGTTGCCAGTGGTCGGCGGGGAAGTCGTAGAACGCCAGTAACGCTTCCCGGTCCTTGACGAGGCAGGCTGTCGCCTTGGGATGCTTCTGCTCATACGTTCTGATGAACACGTCGAAGGCTTTCTCGGCCTCGGCACGCGTGCTGGCTTGCCAGATGTCGTGCAGCTTGGACTTGGCGTGAGCGTGTTCGCTCTTGGGCAAGTGGTTGAGCACATTGGCCGTCTTATGCACCCAGCAACGCTGCGTGCGCGTCGTGGGAAACTGTTCGGCCAGGGCACTCCAGAAGCCCAACGCTCCGTCGCCGATGGCCAGCTTCGGTGCGGTCAGGCCACGGGCCTTCATGTCCACCAACAGCTCACGCCACGACTGCGTGCTTTCCCGTTCGCCGTCTTGGATGGCCACGGGTTCCTTCACGCCATCCGCCGTGACGCCGATGATCACCAGCAAGCAGGGCTTGGCCCAACGCTGTTCGGCACGGTTGATGCTATTGATTTATTTGTCACTGTCAACAACGTGCTCTTGTGGCTCGTAGTGATGGCTGCGAACGAGCAAGGTCGCCGGCTCGGAGCGTGGGCGGGACGCGAGTGGCTGGCGGACGCAACTGAGCGCGCAGCGTGAAGGGGCTCGGATGGCGAGGATGGCGAGGGTGGCGAGGATGGCGAGGGTGGCGAGGGTGGCCATCGAGCGGGACGGGCGGATCAGATTTTTTTCGCGGCCTCGGCGTCGGCGAGTTTTAGCTTCGCCAAGTGCGCTTCCACTTCGTCCGTCGTGGCCCAGCCCATCATGTGGAAGCACAGCATCTCGTGCGTGCGTTTGGTCGGTTTGCGGCCGGTCCAGAGGGCCAGCACCAGGCAAGCGATGATCGCGCAGTAGGTTTGAATCGCGATGCCGTTTTGATTGTGGCTCAGCAGGTGGCGGCAGCCCAACAGGTGCTTGAACTGGCGGAAGCCGCCGCGGGCGGTTGATAAAAGATCTCAATGGTCCAGCGGTAGGCGTAGAGCAGCGCGATGATTTCGGCGGGGACGTCGAGCAGGTTCGTGGCGATTCGCAGGATGCCGTCGCTATCGACGCCGGAGGAGCCACCCCCTGTCTTTCCATCCAATGAACACCACTTCCCCTTCGAGACGTGCGGTTTGATTTTCACGAGCACCCACCGCATCGTGTGGTCCGGTCGGTCGGCGGGCTGGCCCGATTGGCCGAGCAACACGATCTGGTCCGACAACACGTTCGCGGCGCGGTCGGCCTCGGTCAGCGGGTTGTCGCGGACGATCTCGGCCACCGTGTTGTCGCGCAGCCGGCACACGTAGCTCGATTGGGCGGCCACGATGTCGTTGAACAGTGTGAACTTCGCGTAGCCCCGGTCGATGACGTACAGCCGGTCGGACTCGATGGTCCGATTCAGGACGGCGCGTTCGTCGTGGTCGCCGCCGCCGTTGGGAGTCACGTCGATCCGCGACGGCACCTGGCGATCGACCTCGAAGTGCGTGTGCAACCGCCACTTCACGGTGCCGCTCTCGCCACGGCGCTTCAGCACCGACGCGGTCATGATCCGTGGCATGGCCGTGATCAGCGTGGCATCGACCAGCGTCAGCGTCCCCGCGAGGCCCTGCAACCGCTCGTCGCACGATCCCGCGCCGTGGGGGGACGACGGCAATCGGCCACTCAATTCTGGGATAATCTCGATCAAGCGTTCGGGATCGAAGACGGTGGCGGCCTCCGACAGCGATCCCAGCGCCGCCCGCTGACAGCCCAGTTTCTTCTGCACGTTCTGCAGTTCGCTGGCCTGCTGCAACGCCCGCAACGACGAACAGATCGGGTTGAACAGGAACACCAGCACCATCAGGCAATACTGGTCGTAATGCAGTTCGCGGTTCCCGGCCTTGTCGCGCTGACAGCCGTCGTCATGCAAGCGTTTGAACAGCGGCAAAAGCTCGTCGAAGTACTTCAGGCCGACAATGTCCTTCTCGACCAGCCGCTTCTCCGGCGCCGGCTGCACGACCGCAGCTTGGCCCGTCGCCGATTGTGCGACAAGAGGTCGCTTGGCTGATGCTTGTACGGCTGCTGGCTCCGCGTCCGGCGCGTCGTTCAACGCCAAAGACAACCGCTCGCCCCGCTTCGTCCGTGAGTTTTGAGTCTCCATTTGCGAAGGAATAGTCGACGCATCGCCCGGCGCAAAAAGCGTGCCATAGACGGTTTATTATTAAGCTCACCCGATCACATAGACTCACCCGCCGCATTTACTGTCCAGATGCACCAAACAATCCGAGTGCCGAACAGTGTTGGGGCTTGGCCCCTTCTCCCAGCCGAATTCGTGGGTAAATCCCATCCACGAAGAGATACACGTCCTGCTTCTGGGCGAGCGAGCGCTTCATCCACTGCTGGTGGTCATCCTCCCACGAGGCTTTCAAACGCGTGACCGTCGTGGCCGACAAGCCCTTCGCGTTCTCGCCCAGCAGCGCCTGCAACGCCTGCGGAAAGTCCCCCGTGCTGATGCCCCGCAAGTACAATCACGGGATCAGCTCCTCCAGGCTCTTGGTCTTTCGCAGATACGGCGGCAGAATCCGCGAACTGAAATGTTCCGCGTCCGCTTGCTGGTGGCGTGGCCGACGATCCACGACACGCGGCGGACGCACGGCGATGGCACCCACTCCCGTCCACAGTGTACTCTCCTGGTGCCGACCGTTCCTCACCAGAGCCTGCCGACCCTGCTCGTCCCGCAAGTGAGCGAACCGCTGCAAATGCTCGCCGACCTCGGCTTCCAGAGCCGCTTCCAACACCTGCCGAGCCCCTTCGCGACACAACTGGGTCACGGCATCCTCCGCCGTCACCGGAATTGCCAACGCCGTTTCGGGCAACTCGCCGCCATCCGCGCCTTT
>JAYVSP010000271.1:0-3023 GCA_043775215.1 Planctomyces sp.
GAGGTCGAGCAAAACGCCTGAGTTCCAGAAAGCCAAACTTGTCCCGCAATCATTGAAGAATTCGTTACGAACTTTCAAACACGCAATCAGTTACTGCGATTTATTTCGGCTGGGAGGAATCTGAACGTGTCGGTATTGTGGACGGATACTGAGAACAAACGGCGTTCGACTTGGTTGCCGTAAACCGTCGAACCGGAATTCGGCTGTTTCCTCCTGACGGCGTCTTTCCCAGGGAATTCTCCTCATGGCTGAATCGCGTAATTCGATCTTGGCTCGTTTTCGTCAACAAGTCTCCGCCGGGCTGCCGATCGTTGGCGGGGGAGCGGGAACGGGCATCAGTGCCAAGTGCGAAGAGGCGGGCGGCATTGATTTGATTGTGATTTACAACTCCGGCCGCTTTCGCATGGCCGGGCGCGGATCGTTATCCGGCATGATGCCATATGGCAACGCCAATCAAATCGTCAAAGACATGGCGTTCGAGGTGCTGACGGCCGTCGCGAAGACGCCGGTGCTCGCGGGCGTGTGCGGCACCGATCCGTTCATGATTCGAGATTTCTTTCTGCGCGAATTGAAGGCTCTCGGTTTCGCGGGGATTCAGAATTTTCCGACCGTCGGTCTGATTGACGGCACCTTTCGGCAGGGCTTGGAAGAGACCGGGATGGGTTACAGCTTGGAGGTCGATCTGATCAAAGCCGCTCGTGATTTGGACCTGTTGACGACACCGTATGCTTTCATTCCAGAAGAGGCTCAGTCGATGACTGCCGCCGGAGCAGACATCGTGGTCGCGCACATGGGGCTGACGACGAACGGTTCGATTGGAGCGAAGACGGCCAAGACTCTGGACGACAGTGTCCGGCTGGTGGCCGCGATTGCTGACGCGGCGAAGGCCATACGCGACGACGTCTTCGTGCTCTGCCACGGCGGACCGATCGCTCTTCCCGCGGATGCTCAATACATCCTGGACCGGGTGCCGGCGTGCGACGGCTTCTACGGCGCGAGTTCCCTGGAACGTCTGCCGACCGAGGTCGCGATCACTCAACAAACCCGCGACTTTCAAGCGTTGCGGCTGCGGACTCCAAAGTAGGTTGGGGTTGATCCGGGGTCAGGCACTTCGGAATTTCGGAATTGGCCGATCGAACGTTTCTGTGCTAATGCAGCAGCATCCGGCCAATTCCGAATGGCTCATTCGGTAATCTAGGGAGGTCACATCGGGGAGTGTTTTTGCCACAGATGAAACACGGATTGAACACGGATCAGGACAGGAGGCAGGGAATTGGAAAACAAGATGAAGCGGCGGACGGGAATGCCGGACAACAGTTTTTTGCCACGGATAAAAGCACGGACCAAGCCAGAGGTTAGAAACCGTTACGCACCCTCGTTCCGTTACTTCACTCGATTCTTTCTGGCCTTGTTCGCTGTCCTGATCCGTGTTCAATCCGTGTTTCATCCGTGGCTTTGAAGCTTACCTCCCCGGAACACCGGAAGAGCCTTCCGAATTTCCGAAGTGCCTGATCCCTGTACACTGTGCGGCTACTTCTGAAATCCGGCGGGAACAACATTGGGTTCACTTCCGCTGGGCCGCGAACGTTCGGCTTGCGGGCCGCCGAGCGTTTCGGCGTTTGCCGCCGCCGCGCCGTTTCCTTGCTGCGGAAAGGCTTGGATCGTGGTGGTGATGACTTTTTGTTGGTCGAAGCGAGCGCCGTTCGGAAGATCGAGCGTCATATCCATCTGTCGCACCACTCGTGATTGAATCGGCAAGCCTGACTCGCGGTCGATCGTGCAGGTGCCGAAACAATGTCCGTTTCGCAGCGACATTCGTTCCGTGAAGCCGGCCTGCTGTTGCGGACTGTTACCGACATGCTCGATCTTTGTCGGCACGATCTGGCCGAAGAGTTCGATGTTGGCGTAGCGCGGATTGAGCGAATCCAGCTTGTACTGCGTGTCGATGGTCATCGGGATCGGCCGGACGATTTGTCGGTTCTTCCGCCAGGTGTCGCCCACTTTGACCGATCCGCCCGCATCGCGTGAGTCAATGTTGTACGGCAGCAGTCCGATGCTGTCGTCGATAAAATTCGCGATCCCTTCATCCTCCTGGGATGCGACCAATTGGGTGAGCAATTCCTTTTGCTGATTCGGCGGAGCGTGCCGGGCACAGCGTTTCAAGAACGCGTCGAAATCCAGCACCTTGACGATCCGGTTATCGGCTCCTAACAAGAATGAGAAGCCATTGTCGACCAGTCCGTGATACACCTGAGCCGCCTCGGGAATTGACTTTTCGGGAATCGCGGAATCGTAGCGGACCTTCTCACCGGCGATGTCATGTTCGTAGCGGACTCGCTGATACCGCACGCCCAATTGCTTGATGCCATCGTTGATGGCTTCGACTTGAATGGCCAGGGTCATCGTCAACAGTGACGAACTTTCAGTGGCGGGACCGCCCGTCCCCGAACGCTGCGTCATCCGTTGCTCGACCGTTTTGATCAGCGGAAACCGGCTGCCGACCTGCAACCTCAGTTCCAGATTTTCGGTCTTCGAGTCTTTCTGAGAGACCAGCTTCGCGTTGGTGGACCTGCCGCCGGAACCCTTCAGTTCTGACAACGCCTCGTCTGTGCCGGACTCACCCGTGCTTTTTCCGCTCCACCCGCAACCGGACAAACTCCACAAGAATCCCAATCCAATCACCGCGGTCGACAGCGAATGACGTTGCATGATGTTGCCCTCAACTCATCCCTGAAACGAGGTATTGAATCTTCCCCACCGACTCCGTGCCGGTGGATGAATGCCTTGTCGCTACTGTTACTCCATCCGGGAATTTGGAGAGCCATAAGGCATGACACCACCGACACAGGATCGGTGGGAAGATCTGGAAAGGGGGCGGACCATAGCAGTCGTGGCCCGGCGGGCAAAGATGAGTTCCTCCATGCCGCAGGCTACTGCGTCTTCAAGACTACGAATTCGGGTTCATGTGAGTGAGCGGCAAGGCGTCAGCCGGCGTCAGTCCCCGGACGAATCGCGAGTGTGGT
>JAYVSP010000272.1:0-8043 GCA_043775215.1 Planctomyces sp.
CGGACGGCTTGCGCCGTTCCGCTACAAAATGCGCGCAGGAAAACAAGAAACTGAGAACTAGTAGTACAAAGCATCAATCTCGCCCGTGCGAAGAATAGCTGCGCGATGCTGTCTCTTGGATGGAGATACTCGTCCGCGCCAAGAATAACCAGGGAACGCGAACGTGAGCACCGTGGGAGTGATCGGGCTGGGACTGATGGGGAGCGCGCTGGCCGAGCGATTCCTGGCTGGCGGGCGGCATGTGATCGGATTCGACCTGCGGGACGAATGCCACCAGCGGCTGCGTGATCTCGGTGGCGAATCGGTCGAGTCGGCTGACGCTGTGTTCGAGGTCGCGCCGGTCGTCGTCTTGAGCCTGCCGAACAGCGACACCGTGGAGAAAATCTGCATCGCGGCACTCCACACCAGATCCATCGAAATCCCGGCAAAGCAGATCGAGCGAACAGATCGCCTGCGGATCATTGATACGACCACGGGTGATCCCGAACGCACGACTTCACTTCGGCTTCGACTGTCGGAGGCTGGAATCGACTACCTCGACGCAACATTTAGTGGCAACTGTTGAAGGAAGCGTTCCTCTACGACGCGACCGAGAACTGCGTCTCTGCCGGAGTGGCGGACTTTTCAGCGGCCAATACAATCCGCCCTTCGATTCTCGATTTGCAAGGACTGATCCGCGATGTCTGTTCCCGATGCTCAAGGCCGATTCGGTGAGTTTGGCCGACGGTTTGTTCCCGAAACGCTGATGCAGGCGCTCGACCAGCTCACGGCCGAGTACGACAAAGCTCAAAAAGACCCGGAGTTTCATCGCGAACTCAACGGCTTGCTGGCGAACTTCGTCGGCCGGCCGAACCCGCTGTACTTCGCCGAGCGACTGACTCAACACCTCGGTGGGGCGAAGATTTATCTCAAGCGCGAAGACCTGAATCACACCGGCGCTCACAAAATCAACAACACGATGGGGCAAGTGCTGCTGACTCGCAGGATGGGCAAGCGGCGCGTCATTGCCGAAACCGGTGCGGGCCAGCACGGCGTGGCCACCGCCGTCGCGTGTGCTCGGTTCGGGTTCGAGTGTGTCGTCTACATGGGCGAAGAAGACATTCGCCGACAAAAGCTGAACGTCTTCATTATGAAGATGATGGGGGCCGAAGTACGGCCGGTGACGAGCGGTTCGCGCACCCTGCGCGATGCCATCAACGAAGCGATGCGCGACTGGATGGCGTCGGTCGAGAACACGCACTACATCATCGGCAGCGTCGTCGGACCGCATCCGTTCCCGATGATGGTTCGCGATTTTCAAGCGGTGATCGGCCGCGAGGCTCGCCAACAATGCCTCGATATCGAAGGCCGGCTACCGACCGAAGTCATCGCGTGCGTCGGCGGCGGATCGAACTCGGCCGGGATGTTCTATCCGTTTGTGGAAGACGCCGCCGTGGCGCTGACGGGTGTCGAAGCGGGCGGGCGAGGCCCCAAGCCCGGCGATCACGCCAGCACGCTCACTTACGGAGTCAAAGGGGTACTGCACGGCAGCTACAGCTACGTGCTGCAAGACGCCGATGGCCAAACGATGGACGTGCATTCGATCTCGGCAGGACTGGATTACCCCGGCGTCGGCCCGGAGCACAGCTACTGGAAAGACTCCGGCCGAGTGACCTACGTCAACATCTCCGACCAAGAGGCGCTCGACGCCTTTCAGACGCTGGCGAAGTGGGAAGGCATCTTGCCGGCCATCGAAAGCTCACACGCGATCGCTCAGGCGATCAAGACGGCGGGACGTCGCGGCAAAGATGAGATCGTCGTGATTTGCCTTTCCGGTCGAGGCGACAAAGACGTCTACGAAGTCGCGCGGCTGCTTGGGAAAGAGATTTGATTGGGGCCGCGCTGTCGTGTTCTCGATCAATACCATTTAGGAACTTCGCAGGGACTGACCAGTCGGCCTATTTTGGTAAATCGACGACTCATGACACTTGGGTTTTTTTTTTTTCCGTCGTTACCGTCTGCACAAAGGACTTACTGACCACATCCATATCTCAATTCTTGAGGGAGGCAGCCCATGTTTCGATCTGTGCGGAAATTGCTGGCGCGGACCAACCACAACGCCAAACGTCGGCGCGGAGCGAGGAGTCCAAATAATCCCGCTCCGGCGTTTTATCGAATCACTTGAGTCCCGGGCGACGCTCACGCTTCCAAGCCTTTCCGTCCTGATGTCGATGTTTGCCACTCAGATTAACGCGGCAATTCAACCGAAAATCGCCGACGCAAACAGCAAAGAGGATTCACTGTTTACGAGTGAGATCGAGCCCGATTTCACCGACTTGGGAACCGATTTTTCCGCACTCGCGGAACCAGCCTCATCCTTGCTTGCCGATGCGCTTACGACGACTCAAGTCGATTTTGGGACGACGATGAACAGCCTTTCCTTGAGTGTTGACCAGATTGACGATTGGGTGAAACTGGCCCGGCCTTCGTTCACTTACGTATCGTTTCCGATTCTGACACCGAGCTTCGTCATGATGGGAACTGACGCGGCAATGGTCGGCGGCGACGGGTTCATGTTTTATGCGGACTCCACTGGAATAGCCGGGGGTAGTGTGGACAAAGACGTGACAACCGCCATCTTGAGTGGCGGAACCCAGACGGTCCACTACAAGACGGATGTCGGCAACCTGTCTTTGTCGAACTCCATGAAATACACTAATTCTCTTGTCACCCCATCGGTAGAGCACAGATGGGGTGTCGAATTCCTGCGGGGTCAGACTGCCGCGCAGGATCAATTGAAGATTTCTCGCGACTACAAGGATCTAGGTGGCGGGCCGTTGACGTTTAAGACCAATGCCATCTTCAATCCGGCAGGACTGCAGGGTGGTGGGATCAAGTTTGATTGGAAGACTGACCCCGTGAATGCTGGATTCAATTTCAATCGGAAGCTCACTGGAGGGGATAATCTGGAGGCGAAGGTGAATCTGAGTGCGTTGGATATTTCCGGAT
Source organism: Planctomyces sp. (assembly GCA_043775215.1). Lineage (GTDB taxonomy): Bacteria > Planctomycetota > Planctomycetia > Planctomycetales > Planctomycetaceae > SXKJ01. The sequence continues at coordinate 2,989 of JAYVSP010000272.1, forward strand.
CCTTTAAGCCATTTGGTTCCGTTGCTTCGTTACGGAACGAGAGTGGAACTTCACACATCGCGGGCATTCGTTTTGAACGTCCCGATGCGAAACTTTTTGTGGGGCGAGGTGTCTATACGCCGCAAGACGGCAGCGCACCCTTTACCTATAATACAGTTTTGGCGGTTTTCAAACGCCCCGATGCACAATGGGAATGGAGTGTCGGCTATGTGAATTCGGAAGGAAACAACAACAGTGTGATGGGGCAATTGTCCACGACGCAACCATTCAATGAGCCGCTTTTGGGAATCTTCAATCCAAAATTCGGAGTCCGAGTGAGTTACTCCACCGGATTCCCAAGCATGCCGGGCATGCCGGTGCCTTTTGGGTTTAAGTCAGTACCGACAGACCATGACGGATTGAACACATATATAATGTTCAGTCTATTCGGAAACAATAATCCATGAGGTCTTATATGGGGCAACAACGGATTTACGTGCAATCGAATATATCGCTATTCACTAAGAGTGAATTCCGGTTTCGTCCAATGTGTATGCTCGTCATTTTCGGAATGTTGGTGTTTATGGTTCTGGACGAATTGGACCAACACAGTCGGGCGTGTGCCGATGAGGTGCTTCACGTCGCAAGAAATGGGGAACACCTTATCATTCCGGTCATGGTAGGTAAGCACGAGGCGCTTTTTGCAATCGATACTGCGAATGGAATTACCAGTATTGATTGCGAGCTTGAGGCAGTTCTTGGCGAAAAAACACGTACTATCAAGGAGTTTGATGGATTTGAATTCCGCGAACAAAACTTATTTCGACCGCCACCGATTCGCGTTGCACAACTAGATGCGAAAATTACCGAAGTGAGTGCGGACGATTTATCATTGATACGTCGCTCTATAGGACACCAAGTTAAAGGCGTCTTAGGAATGGACTTCCTGCGACAACAGACGCTTACGATTAACTACGATCGCGGTGAAGTTCGCCTTCACAAGTCGCCTGCAGACGCAAAATTCGCAACGGGGTTTCGCAAGCGGTGTGTGCTGACGCAGAATCCCAGTTTGGCGGTGATTTACAATAAGCTTCCAAAAGCTCGCCTTGGCGATTTGGAAACGTTTGTGATCGACACAGGTCTGGCGACCAGCTTGGCGCTGCGGGAGGAAGTTTTTGACGCTCTCGTGCAATTGGGGGTAATCACTGCAGTTCAGCGCCAAAAAGGTGCGTCCGTCACTACGACGCGAGATGTAGCGATTGGTTTGCTGAAAGATTTTGAATTTGCAGGGTTCAAGCATCCATCACTGAAATGTGCGAGAATGAAGATAAGTCTCATCGGCCAGGGACTCCTCTCACGCTATCAGGTGACGATGGATTTCCCGCGTGGCGAAATCTGGTTGCGGCCGGGCGAGAGAATCAATGCTCCTGAAGCTGCGGGGCTTTCTGGAATCGGAGTTGAACGCGCCGAAAATGGAGCGGTGATTGTGTGCGAAATCACTCCTGAGAGCACAAGCGAGAAGGCGGGCATTGTGCTTGGTGACGAGCTTCTGAATATCAATGGGGAAGATCTCTCGAACTTGTCCTTGTTTGAGGTCCGAATGAAATTCACGCAATCCGGTGACTGCCGTTTGACGTTCCGTCGAGATGGCCAGCTTCGGGCGCAGGTTCTCACACTCAGATGAAAAAACTGTGATGTTCAGCACGCGCGTGTGGCCCATTCAAGCAGGGTGGGGCGTTCCGACCTCACGGCTCAGTGATCAGTTGGCCCCGCGAATTCCAGTGGTCTTGTCGGACTGCAAGTAGTTCCGCGACGGGACGAACCGCATGCTCTTGGCCGAGGCTTCGTCGTAGTCGCCACCGGGAGTAGTCTGCCGCCAGATGGTGACTTGCCGCGAGCCGTTCGACCGTAGTGTGTACAGCTCTTTCGACTCGTCGAAGCTGATCGAATCGGCCTGCGCGTAGAAGGTGCGACCTTCGAGTTTCGCGTCTCCCTCGGCGTGCAGTTCGACATAGTTCTTGTGCGTGGCGCTGCCCGACTGCTGCACAATCTGCAACGCATCGCATTGAATTTCGCCGCCATCTTTCGGCAGGTTGTCGGGGTCGATCGTGTCCAGCGGGTGCGTGACCGGGCCGTACACGATGCGGACTCGGTCCCGAAAAGTTGTCTGGCGATCGCGCATGTTGCCGTTGCTCTTGCCGGAAAACTTGATGCGTGTGAACTCCCAATTCGAGACTTCGGAATCGAGCGGACGATTCGCCTGTGCGACGGCACGCGGCGCGAGTGCCGCTCGTTTGCCGCGACCCTGCCGCCACAATTTGACTTCGCCGGGACCGATTGCTTCCGTCTTACCAGTCGGCTCGTCGAGCGTCAGTTTGGCAAACTGGCCGCGGCGGATTTCCGTCAGCTCTTTGTTGACGTACAGCGAATGGTCGATCTCGACGCCGTCTTTACAGATAACTTGCCGCCACTTGACCTCCGGCGACTGACGGCGATCACCGGCAAACGACATGCGTTGACTGAGGACCACTTCCATTTCCTCACACTGCAAGCGACTGTCGTTGAGTGCTGCTTTGACATCGTCGAGGAAGGTCGCGGTCAGTCCATCGAAGACCATTTTTTCTTGCCACCAGACCGTCAACAGCGATGGACTGCCGAGTGATCGGCCGTCGAAATCGTTCTTGACCGGCAGTCGCAAGACCCCAGGACCTTCGATCCACGTGCGGTTCTCCAGGCGATTCAGGTAGACGTCATTCCCCTCGACGTCCAGTCCGCGATCGCGAATGACCGCTGGCTGCCCGGAAACATGCACGAGCTGTCCGTTCCCACCCGCATTTTGCAAATGCAACCGTTGCCCAGTGAGATGCATCGGCTCTTGATCGTCACCGTGCGACTGCTGGAGATCGACGTTGCCCTCGGTCCACAGTTCCGTCAGTTCGCCCGCGGCATTCGGGTCGGTGGCGGTGGCGGCGGACATATCAGAGCCGTCAGACTCGCGGAGCAATCGCACATTCGCGCGGATGGCATCGGCGCTGAGTTGCAACGGCTCGCTGTTGCCAGCATCCTTCGGCGACGCATCCGTGTTGCCGTCGTCGAACAAGCCGTTCGTGGATTTCCGACCTGCCGGCTGAACACGTTGCCGCGAACCGGAGTTGTTGCCACTACTTACTAATTCTGTCGGTTTCGCCGAGGCTTCATCAAAGAGGACAGTCAGTTGTTTGCATTTCCCTTTCCACTGCGGGCTGTCAATTTCGACGTTGTTCTGAGCCTGCAACTGTCGCGGACGAAATTGCGATGAGCCTGGCCCGCTTTTGCCGAGAGCCGGGTTCGGGACATTGGCCGCGCTCATCGCACCGACATTCGTGTCCGAGTGTCGTGCGCTCTCGCCGAGAGCGGAGTTCGCGTCCGGTCCCCGCTCTCGGCGAGAGCGGGCTACACTCGGACGATCGAACCACAACCGAATCACCTCAGCCGCCAGCGCCGTGTCCTTTGGCGGCTGTTGTACGATGGCGTGGCCATGCAGTTCGATACGGTCCATATCGCTGTCCGCCTCATGTCGCATCTGGAAGTGCGAACGCCACTGAGCCGCGAATTCGTCTTGTTCCGAGTCCGGCTTGCGGCGGCGCAGCCAGCCGGCTCCGCGGCCTTGTGCGGACTCGACCTGTCCCTGTTCGTCTTGGATCAACGTCAGTTCCGGGCAACGCAGTTCAGTCCCGTCTTTTTGCCGCACGATGACGGACTTAGCATCCTTCAGCACGATCGTTCGGGACGGAACGTCATAAATCAAATTGGTCATGAAGGCCGTCAGCCCGTTGTGCTGCGATTCAAATTCCGCTCGGCTGCCGGTCGCACGGAGCTGTCGTACCGCCCAGCGCGACGAACCGCTCGCGGTCCGCGACGGTTTTTCTTGTTTTGCGTCCAGCTCGCCCGCCGGATGTGTGACCAAATCCGCGTCCGATGGCTCCGTGACGTTGACTGCACTTGGCCCGTTGTTGCGGACAATCGGCAGGCCCGGCGCATCACCGCGACCGTGCATCGCTGTCGCACTTCCGCCCCCCGCGTTCTCCTCAAGGACTAAATCGAGGTACTGGCACTTCAGCGTATCGGACTCTTCGGGTCCGGTCGGCCGCGCGGCATTGACGTTGATCTTGAACGATGCCATGTGCGATTCGGGATTGAAGTCAAATCCCTCGTCAGAAGTGACGTGTAGTGGACCGTCATCCGACGACAAGTCCATCTCGACCCGCCCATTCAACTGCACGTGCCGGAAGCCTCCGATCGACAGCATTTGATCGGACCGCGGCGCTCCTGGAGACGGCACTAATTTGACCCGCATTCCCTGATCCGCATTGCCGCGATGCTGCTGGTAGGTGAACTCGATCGGCAAGTAACTGAGCAGCTCCATTGCCTTTTCGTTGAAGAACAGATCACGTCCTTTGAAGGTCAATCCGTCCGACCCAGTCGCCGAAACTTTCCCTTGCAACCGGCCTTCGATCACGCGGCCCACCTTCTGATTGACCGGATCGAATTTCCCTGCAAAATGAATCAGCCCCGCATCCGCGATGAGCGTCATTGGCGGCTTCGATTCGGACGTTGTCGTGCCGTCGCTGCCAGGCGCGTTCGGAGCGTCAAACAAGATCATCGCGAATGGCTTGAACTCGAAGATTTCCTCCGACTCATCGATTGGCCGCCAACTCTGCGAAAACAGAACGCTCTTGGCGAGCCGAATCTGAAACTTGGCACGAGTGGCCCACGGAGCGTCCGGCAGAAAGCGTGTCGCATCCTCGATATTGCCCGGCGGTGGTTCTGCCTGAATCTCTTCCGTCTCAACCGGCACCAGCCGCGTCTCAGTCAGGATGGCCGGAACCAATCGCGGCGTGACGATCAGCGCGTACAGCCACCACAGCCCGGTCAGGCTGGCAGAGGACATCAGCGTGAAAAATATCCGCCGTAACACGGCTGGTTCCGATCATTAAACAAACTAAGTAGACCCGCAGAAAACTATGTAGCCACGTTCGCCAGAACGTGGGTTTTTCGGCCATTTGCCCACGCTCTGGCGAGCGTGGCTACCCAGAG
>JAYVSP010000273.1:0-4877 GCA_043775215.1 Planctomyces sp.
GACCTCCACATTCTTGACCAACACCGACCGATACGCTCTCTTAAACATGGGGATGACCTCCTGCGAGTCTCTGGGTTTCTCAAAACTCTCCGCCTCAACACTTCGAGGCATCCCCATCTTTTACTCCCTCCCGGCTCCAGAATCTGGAGCCACTCCTCTCTTCGTCCTATCGCCAACTTCGCGTGATGAACCTTTTGGCAGTTGATGTTCAAAGTTGAAAGGCTCGTCACGCGGAGCGACGATGGCCACATTGGCCTGAGGCTTCGCCGCGCTCGGTTTATGGCATCTGCGCCAGCAACCAGTCTTCCAAGACGAGTTCTTGGATAAACGGTGCGCGCAACAAGTTGGCCTCTTTGGACAGCAGGTTCGCGAGCCAGGGACGATTGCCACGGACGATGCGCGACATGGCTCGCAGGCCCAGTCCGCCCCAGGTTTTCTCGGCCAATTGCGATTGCACGTTCAGGCTGATGCGCTGCAACGTCGCGGGGATGATGTTCGGACCCGGGCCGACATGCACCAGTAACTCGACGCCGGACGAGATGGTCTTATCGACCACATCCCACAGCCGTTGCGGGTAGTCCACCCAACGGTTCAGGATTTCGCGGCTGTTGAAATCGGTGTAGCTCGCCTGGCCGGTCACACATGAAATGATGGCAGGCTGAGGAGCCGTGAATCCGCCGAGCGTGCGTTCCAGCATGACAGCCGTGCGGTCGGGAATGAATTTTTGCCGAGTGATTGCCGTGTGGATTGGAGGCCACTTGTGTTCGTTCTCTTTGAGATTGACCCCTTTTGGAAAGCGGACCTTTACGGCGGCTTTCAGCAGATCCAGCGTCTCGCGTTGGCCTAGCACCAGCACGGTATTCGGCGACAAATACGACGAAACGGCGATGGTCCCTCGACCCTGATTGGTGATCTCCAGGCATAGCCGCTCGATCGCCTCGACGTCGAGCACCGGTCCGCGTGAGAAGACGATTCCCATCCGCACCGTATCGGCCAGCGAGATCATGTCTTCTGACATCATCAGCAGGGGAGTCAACACCGCCTCTAAGTTGTAAACCCGCGACGCCACCAGCGCGCTGATTTCTCCCAAGCTGTAACCGATCGCTAATTGGGCCGATTCATACGTCACCCCGAAAAACTCACGCAGCAATTCCAGTTGAGCCATCTCAACCGCGACGATCATCGCGATGGCTTCGCCGTATTCCGCGAGAGTCGTCTCGCGCCGTTCCCGCACGCGAGCCAACAGATCGACCGGACGTCCCAGTGGTCCTGACGCGACGGCCGACGCTTCGAGCAGATGTCGTTCGACCGTTGGACCGTAAATCACGTGCGCGAGCAATTCCGGAGTCTTCCCCAGATTCGCCTGGTCATACCCACGAAACGCAAACCCAGCCGAGCCGATAAATCCGCGAAGTTGCTCGGGCGACATTTCCGTATTGTCGGCGACCAGGTCGTCGGGTGTGGCGACGTCATCCATTGGATATCTCGCTTCGCCCAAACCTTAAATCTTAAATCCCAATGGTCAGGACGCAGTCAACATTTCTGATTCACGTGCGGTCGCGGCGAGTTCACGCAAAATGTCAAACACGCGATTCACTAAGTCCGGTAGCCCTTTGCCCGTGACAGCCGATAGGCGTAGTACCGGATGGCCAATCTCCGCTTCAAGTTGGTCGGCGATCGAGCCGGACTCCGGAAGTTCGCACTTGGTGACGACCACCAGTTCCGGGCGAGCCGCCAGGGTTTCGTCGTACAGCCGCAGTTCTTCGCGAATCGCGAGATAGTTGCCCAGCGGGTCGGACTGATCGGCTGGAATCGGCTCGATGAGATGCACGAGCACCTTCGTTCGTTCGACATGCCGCAAGAACTCATGGCCTAGCCCAATACCGGCGTGTGCCCCTTCGATCAATCCGGGGATATCGGCCAGCACGAATTGACGGTCGTAGCCGATCCGCACCACGCCCAGGTTGGGAAATTTCGTCGTGAACGGATAATCGGCGATCTCCGGCGTCGCGCGAGTCAGTCGGCTGAGCAACGTGGATTTTCCGGCATTCGGTTTGCCGATCAAGCCGACATCGGCGATCAGCTTCAAATCGAGCATCACCGTTCGCGATTCGCCGAGCTCTCCGCGTTCAAACTCGCGCGGTGCGCGATTAGTCGATGTGGCAAAGCGTTTGTTCCCGCGTCCTCCTTTGCCTCCCTTAGCCACAAAGTACCGAGCGTCATGGTGGTCCAGGTCGGCCAAAATCTCGAGCGTCTTGGCATCGCGAACCAGAGTTCCCGGGGGAACGAGAATCTCCAGATCGTCGCCGCTTTTCCCGGCCTTGAGCGATCCTTGACCGTTCATGCCCCGTTCGGCCTGCATGTGCTTGTGCCCGACCAGATTAGTCAGGCTGCTGACATTTTCGTCCGCGATGACGATCACATCACCGCCGTCACCGCCATCGCCGCCGTTCGGTCCGCCGCGCGGAACATGAGCTTCTCGGCGAAAGCTCATACATCCGTGGCCTCCATCTCCAGCTTTGCATTCAATCGTATAACGGTCAACGAACATCGAAACGGCGATTCGGTCAGGGGACAAAGAAACCCGGCCTCCCGCGCGGGATCCGGGCTGTGGTCCGGAACTGTACCAGCCGCCGCCATTGATTTCACGCGACGAGCCGAACTACGCAGCCGGCCGCCGCAGGAATCTTTCTTCTCCCAAGAGCACCACGCCGAACGTCCACACGACGATCCAGGCGTCAAGAGTGAATCTCAGACTATCCACATATTCGGCGTCGTAATGCCAACGTTCAGGCCATGACAGGTGAATGTTGCCGCTCACTTGTGCCAACCCCGTCAGTCCCGGCCGGACTTCCAGCCGTCGCCAAGCCAGTGACGAGTACTCCGTCTGTTGAGCCGGCAGAGCAGGCCGTGGACCGACCAATGACATATCACCCCGCACGATGTTCAATAGCTGTGGAAGTTCGTCGAGTTTGAACCGCCGCAGCCAGTAACCGACCGCCGTGACCTCGTCCGTTTTGCCGAAGACCTCTTGATGGGTGGTCCGCAGCCTGTCAGTCATCGTTCGAAACTTGAATGCCGAAAACGTCACACCGCCGCGCCCCAGCCGTTCTTGGACAAAGAACACCGGACCACGCGACGTCAACTTGATTAACACCGCGACCAGCAAGAACAACGGCGAAAGCATCACCACGATCGGCACCGAGACGCAGAGGTCCAGCAACCGCTTGCCGAAAGTTCGATACGGGGCGATTTTTGATTTTTGATTTTTGATGTTTGATTTCCGATCTGAGACTTCCGTTTTTCACCAATTACTTCGGACAGATTTCAACGCAAAGATGCAAAGAATTGCAGACAAATGGCAAGTTCCGTTTGGTCTTTTTGGGGGCGCGTCTGCTGATCCATTTGCTCCATTCAAAAAACCGTTCTGAGCGGCACTTCGTCTGATCCTTTGCGTTGAAAACTGCATTCATGCCGCTCTGGCTCTTCGCGCGGGCTGCGATTGCGGCATGGGGAGCCGCTTCAAGCAGAGATGCGATCGGTAGTTCTCGACCAATGCCTGCCAGATGTCTTCGCGCCGGAAATTCTTGGCCGCGCGAAGCCGACCTGCCTCACCGTGCCGCTTGCAGAGAAACGGTTCGCTCAAGTAATTGCTCATTGCCGAAGTCAGTCCATCGACATCGCCGATCTCGACCAGAGTGCCCGTCGTGCCATCGACGACGGCGTCGACTGTGCCCGTCGCCTTGAAACCGACCACCGGCAACCCGGCTGACGCCGCCTCCAGCGGGACGTTCGGAAAACCTTCGCGGTGCGACGGGAACGCCAACAAATCAAAGAGTCCGTAATACAACGCGACCTCTTTGATGGCTCCTGTCAGGACAATGTTTGGATGTGACCGCAATTGCCGCAGCAGATCGCTCGGAAGCGGATCGCCGTGCTCCGGTTCGCCCACGAGCATCAGCCGAGTATTGGGAAAGTCTGGCAACAGGCGTTCGAAGGCGGCGAACAGTTCGGGAATCCCTTTGTCACGCGTCAATCGGCCGACGAAGCCGATCACGGGAACCTCGTCCGGAATGTGCCATGTCTTGCGCAGCGCGTCGATTTGTCGCCATTCGGGCGTGTCGAATTGAAACCGCTCGAAGCGGACTCCATTCGACGATCCCTCGCGCAACACCGTGATCTTCGCATGCGACGTCAGACCGCGCGCGACATAGCCATTCCGCAGACTTTGGCTCACGGCGATGATTTGATGCGCACACGCCGAAGCCAACTTCTCCGTCCAACTCAGCAGTTGACCTTTCAGTCCTGTTGCCGTTTCCAAACGCAGGCCACGCAGGGTGTAGAGGCGGATCGGAACTCGGCACAACCAGGCGGCAAGATTTCCCAGCAAACCAGCTTTCGGCGTTCCCGCATTCACAATATCTGGCCGTAACCGCCACAACGTGACGCACAATTGCCACAATGCTTTCAGATCTCGTAGCGGAGAAATTTCCCGTTCCATGGCGATCGGCACGACGCGGACACCCTCGCGTGCGGCGACGTCCGGGAGCGCGTCGTTCGGTGACGCGATCAGTGTCACGTCGAATCCTTGCTCGCGCAGAAACGCCAGTTGACCGCGCATCAAGAACTCAGCGCTCATGGCGTGCGTCGTGATGTAACAGAGTTTGGTCGGCATGGTGTTGTTTTCGGGCAAGAGTATCTGAGTTGCATCGGCTCGAACACAAATTTCTTTGGCTCTTCCGGTGTTCCGGGGCGGCCAGTTTTCAAGCCACGGATGAAACACGGATCAGGACAGCGAACGAGGCCAATTAGGGGCTGTGCATTTTCTATTTCCGACGCTGCGCATGAACATCTGCAGGATGAAATTTCAAAAATCA
>JAYVSP010000274.1:0-4419 GCA_043775215.1 Planctomyces sp.
GTCAGCGACAACCTGCGCAAAGGCGCGGCAACCAATGCCATCCAGATCGCCGAACTGCTGGCCAAGCACCACGGCTGAGAAAAGGACTGATCAAACTGGACGGTGAATCATGAATCGCCCACGTGTCTACGTTGAAACAACATTGCCCAGCTACTTGACGGCGTTCCGCTCAACGAACCCTCGTCGGGCACTTCATCAGGAAATCACTCAGGAATGGTGGCAGCTTGCTGCTGAACGGTTTGATTGGTTTATCTCGGACCTCGTCTGGGAAGAGATCAGCGATGGCGATCCAATCGCCGCATCGGATCGTCAAGCTGCGGTTGCCGCCATTCCAAGATTACCGTTGAACGACTTGGTCATTCATCTGGCGACCGTGTACGAGATGGCGTTGGGGATTCCTCCCAAAGCCAAATCCGATGGTCTCCATTTGGCAATCGCCGTCGCTCACGGGATGGATTACTTCGTGACTTGGAACTGTGCCCACTTGATGAACGTGGATGTGATTCGAAAGCTGCGTGCCGTGAATGATCGCGAGTCACAGGCCACGCCGATCATCATCACCCCCGAAGCGATGCTGGAAACACTGGAGGACGAGTAATGTGGAAAGACCCCGTTGTCACTGAGGTCCGTGCCGCCCGGCAACGAATTCTCGAACGATTCGGTGGTGATCTCGCCAAGTACTGTGAACACCTCCTTGCCGAACAAGCCAAGCACCCCGAGCGGTATGTGCCGAAGGAGGTCTCGGATTCCCAGAGGCCGTTGAACGTGAAATCGGCATTGGTTCCATCATCGTGAGTCGGCAATCATGCCATGACCGCCCGATCCCGTGGTTCCATTGTCGGAGGGGCAAGCCGCGTGGGCATGTCAGCAGCTGATGGTTGCGGGACTTGTGCTGTGAATTCGCCATTGGGCTTCGACGAACTTCAGTCAACACGACATCACTTTCTTTTTGCCTCATTCGTTTTCCCGATTATCTGGACTCAAACGTGACGAACTTTCAGTACCGCGACGGTGAATTGTTTTGTGAAGACGTGTCAGTGACGACGCTGGCCGAGCAGTATGGGACTCCGTTGTGGGTCTACTCGAAGTCGTTTCTGCTGGGGCAACTAAAGCAGATTCAGACCGCGTTTGCCGAGGTTGATCCGGTCATCTGTTACTCGGTGAAGGCGAACTCGACGCTCGGCATTTTGAAGGTGATGCACGAGGCCGGGAGCAGCTTCGACGTGGTGTCGGGAGGCGAACTGTATCGCGTCAAAGCGGCAGGGGCCGACACGACGAAGGTCGTCTTCGCGGGAGTCGGTAAGACGGACGAGGAGATTCGGTTCGCGCTTGAAAACGACATCCTGATGTTTGATGTCGAGAGCGAAGCGGAACTCGATGCCATTGCGGCCGTCGCGGGTTCACTGGGAAAGATTGGTCGCGTCGCGCTGCGTCTCAACCCCGACATCGACGCGAAGACTCACGCCAAGACAACGACTGGCAAGAAGGGGAACAAGTTCGGGATGGACATCGAACGGTTCCGCGAACTGGCCGCGAAGGTTTTGGGAGATAAGCGACTGGCGCTGAAGGGCATCCACATGCACCTCGGTTCACCGATCCTCACGACCGATCCGTATGAGGCGGCTGGGGCGAAGGCGATCGAAGTCGTTGAGGCCCTGCGGCGCGATGGTCACGACATCAACTGGATCAATCTCGGCGGCGGATTCGGGATCAGCTATCGCGAGAACGAGGGCCTGCCTGCGTCGGAGTACGCAAAAGTGATTGTCCCCGCAGTCAAGACCGCCAAGTGCCGACTGGCTCTCGAACCGGGCCGCTTCATCGTCGGCAACTCGTGTGTGTTGGTGAGCCGCGTCGTCTATACGAAGCGAGAAGGGGGCAAGCTGTTCGTCATTCAAGACGGAGCGATGAACGACCTGATTCGTCCCGCCATGTACGACTCCTTCCATCGCGTCTGGCCAGTGAAGCCAAGCGTCGCGATGCCCTCGAACGTCGAAGGGGAGATCGCCGGTTGCGAGAAGACCGATGTCGTCGGCCCGGTCTGTGAATCGTCCGACTACTTCGCCAAAGATCGTTACTTGCCACCGATGAAACGCGGCGACTTATTCGCGACCTTCAGCGCGGGAGCCTACGGCACGGCGATGAGCAGCAACTACAACTCGCGCCCGCGCGCGACCGAATTGCTCGTCGATGGCTCGACGGTGAAAGTCATCCGTCGCCGCGAGACCTACGCGGATTTGGTGGCTCACGAATTGGATGATTGAGCACGGCTGTTGTGAAGCCGGTTTGGAGCCTGCCCGTCTCGTGTTAGACATCGCCAACAGGCAAGATGGACTGCGGTGCTGCCACTGGTGATGCCAACATCATTGGTGGCAGCCTGTGCGACCTTTATCTATCATCCGCCGCATGACTCGCGACGTGAAAGTACACCTGCTGCCGAAGCTGTTTGAGCCGGAAGAAGTTCGAGGCGGAATCGCCGTCGTCTTGGATATTCTGCGGGCCTCCACGACCATCGTTCACGCTTTGGCGAGTGGGGCGAAAGCCGTTCTCCCTGTGGGCGAAGTGGACGAAGCACGTCATCGGGCGAGTGGCCTGCCAGCGGGCAGCGTCCTATTGGGAGGCGAACGCGATGGACTCCTGATCGACGGCTTTGATCTCGATAACAATCCGCTCGCGTACACGTCTGAAGCAGTGGCGAACAAGACCATCGTGTTCACCACGTCGAACGGAACGCGGGCGTTGCTGCGTGCCGCTGAAGCCGATCGGATTTTGATTGGCGCGTTCGTCAACCTGCAAGCGGTGGTGAACACGCTCGTCGCGGACACGCGACCGATTCACTTGATCTGCGCGGGAACGATGGGACGCGTCTCGCTGGAAGATGTCCTTTGCGCGGGAGGCATCTGTCACCGCTTGCAAGTTTGGGCCGACGAATACGGCGTGGGCGACGACTTCGATTGCGATGACGATCAAACGCAACTCGCTCTCGACCACTATTGGTTCCGCGCGGCGGCTCCGGTGGATAACGATCCCGAGGCGATTGACGAAGCGTTGCGCATGAGTCGCGGTGGTCGCAACTGTCTGCGACTCGGCTTCGATGAACAGATCACTCGCGCGGCCACTTATGATCTGTTTGACCTCGTTCCCGAGTACGACAAGTCAAACAAGTCCATCACGCTTCCTGCTTCCTGATTCCTGCTTCCTGATTCCTGCACCCTGATTCCTGCACCCTGATCCCTGCTCTGAAAGGCTTCCCGACATGGCTGTCGAAAATCGCATGGACAAGATCGTGGCTCTCGCCAAACGGCGTGGGTTCGTATTTCAATCGTCGGAAATCTACGGCGGCCTGAACGGCTTCTGGGACTACGGGCCGCTCGGCGTTGAGTTGAAACGCAACGTGCGACAGGCGTGGTGGTCCGACATGATTACCGCGCACGACGAAGTTTCGACGCTGCCCGGCGCGCCGTCGAGCTTCGACATGGTCGGCCTCGAATCGTCGATCGTGATGCACCCGCAAGTCTGGAAAGTGTCGGGCCACTTCGATTTGTTTTGCGACAAGCTGCAGTCGTGCAAGCAGTGCCAAAAGCACGTGCGCGCCGATCATGTGGGTGACATGCTCAAGGATGCCGAATGGGCCACGGCGATTGCGGAACTCTGCGATCCCGGTCCCACAGCGGACTCGCTGACCTTCCATAGCATCAAGCTGCTTCAATGGGCGAAGTCATCCAAAGCGAAGAAGCTCGCGCCCGGACTGGCCTTGGTTCGCAATCCCGAAGTCACGCTGTCGTGGCTCAGTGAGCGACACAAAAAGGAGCCAGAAGCGATTCTGGGGATTGCGACTCTGCTGCAATACCTCGCTACTGAACAACTCAACATGACGGGCTTGCAGACACCGTGTCCGACCTGCGGTGGCGAACTCACTGAACCGCGCCAGTTCAATCTCATGCTAGAGACGCACACCGGTGCACTCCATTCCGAAGAGAACAAAGCCTTCCTGCGTCCCGAGACGGCGCAAGGGATGTTCGTCAACTTCAAGAACATCTGTGACTCCAGCCGCGTGAAGATTCCGTTCGGGGTCGCTCAGATTGGCAAGAGCTTTCGCAACGAGATCACACCGCGCAACTTCACGTTTCGCTCGCGTGAGTTCGAGCAGATGGAGATGGAGTTCTTCTGTCACCCCAGTCAGTCGCTCGCGTGGTATCAGTACTGGCGCGACCGGCGCTACAACTGGTACATCACGCATGGCATCTCGAAAAACAACCTCATCCTGCGTGAGCACGCCAAGGAAGAGTTGGCTCATTACTCCGTCGGTACTGCGGACCTCGAATACGCTTTCCCGTTCCTCGAAGCAGGCTCGTTTGGTGAGCTGGAAGGAGTCGCTCATCGCGGTGACTTCGATCTCCGGTCGCACTCCGAAGGGAAGCT
>JAYVSP010000275.1:0-10301 GCA_043775215.1 Planctomyces sp.
GCTGTTGTCTGACATTCCCGTCCGCCGCTTTTTCTTGTTTTCCAATTCCCTGCCTCCTGTCCTGATCCGTGTTCAATCCGTGTTTCATCTGTGGCAAAAGTATTTCCCGAAGTGACCTCCCTGGATTACCGAATGAGCCTTCTCCAAAGGGATGTGCTCACCAACCAGCCGGGTGGCCGCCCTTACGGGAATCGCTGGCGGCGCGGAGGCCCGCGGGAGTGCGAGCGACTGCTTGAGTGGCGGCACTTGCTGACCGTTCTTTGAGGGTGTGCCCCAGAGCCTGAAGCGGGTCGTGCAGCTCGCGATACCAGCGCGGTTCCAGTTCAAGCACATCAGGCAGCCATTGGTGATGCAGTCGCGGCGCCTGCACCGCGGCAGCCGGAGTCTGCTGACGGCGAGTCAGATTCAAAAGCACTTGTGTTGTCGCTGTGATGATCCGTGGACCACCCGACGCGCCGCAGGCAAACACAGCGCGGCCCTCCTTCACGACAATCGTGGGCATCATGCTGGAGAGCGGTTTCTTGCGTGGAGCGATCGCATTCGCCGGGCTTTGAATCAGGCCGAAGGCATTTGGTTGACCGGGAACGGCGGCGAAGTCGTCCATCTCGTTGTTCAACAGGATGCCGAACTTCGGCTCGACGATCCAACTGCCGTATTCGGTGTTGATGGTTTCGGTACAGGCTACCGCGTTGCCGTCACGGTCGATGATCGAAAAGTGCGTCGTTCCCGAATCGTCGACCGGCGCGAAGCGGCCGTAGGTCATTGTCGGTTGCGTTCGATTGAGGTCGATGCGCGCCGCGAGTTCGCGAGCGTGCTCTGGGCTGATCAATCGGCGAACCGGGACTTCGGCGAAGTCGGTGTCGCCAAGAAACTCCGCGCGATCGGCGAAGGCATGCTTAAAGGCTTCAGTCAAGCGGTGAGCGAATTCCGGACTGTCGGGCGGGAGTCGATCGATCGCGTTTTCTGGATCGCGGCGGTCGAGCTCTTCGAGGATTTGCAGCGCCGTCAGCAGTGCGACTCCGCCGCTCGATGGAGGCGGCATCGTGTGGATTTCATAACCGTGATAGTTCAGTTTGAGCGGCTCGCGCAGAACGGGCTGCATGTCACGAAAGTCCTCGGCCGAAAACAGGCCGCCACTCTGTCGACTGAGTGCCAACAAAGCCTCGGCGACAGGGCCGGCATAAAAGCCCGAGGCTCCGTGCTTGGCGATTTGCTCCAACGCGAGAAGCTGCGGAGACGTGACCTTGTCTCCGATGTTGGCCGTCTTGCCCGCGCCGAGATACGTGTCGTGAAAGAATTGGAACCGCGCGCGAAATTCGTTCGGCCAACTCGTCCAAGTTTTCAGGGCGGCCCGCTGCACAGCGACAAAGTGCGCGTCGGCCGGGACTCCGTCGCGAGCCAGCCGAATCGCCGGAGCGACGACGTCGGCAATCGGTAGGCAACCGTATTCTCTGACGGCATGACACAAGCCAGCGACGTGTCCGGGAACCGCAGCAGCCAACGGGCCGCGAACGCTGCGTTTCGGCAGCGACGAAGCTGTGTCGTTGTCGGCGGTCGCCTTAGTGGCGAACATTTCGGCGGTCGCTTTGAGCGGTGCTCGCTCGCGATAGTCCAGCACGACGCATCGTTGCTCCTTCGCGTCCCAAATGACCATGAACCCACCGCCGCCGATTCCCGAACTGGCCGGCCGCAACACGGACAACGCAAACCCGACCGCCGCTGCCGCGTCAACCACATTGCCACCCTTCCGCAGAATCTCGATCCCTACTTCACTGGCCAGCGGATGATCAGCCGCGACGGCGGCATGCTCGTAAAGCCGATCGGCGGAATCGCGTTCCGCAGCGTCGACGAAACATGCGAACGCTGTCGCCAGCACGCACAGCGCGACGGCCCGTATTAGCATTTGACGAACTGTGGAAAGTGAAGGCGATGTTGAGGGCCTATGATCATTCATGAGACGCACTTCCGCCGGTAGACGAAGAAAGGATGCCGATTCACAACGCGTAATCTACTCGAATTGGCTCCTTGCGGGGGACGACGGATACGCCTCTCGCGGCATAGCACGCAACAAAAATGGGGACTCGGCCAACCTACTCACCGCCGTGCATCGCCTTTAAGCTGTGCGGACTCATGACTCAGTGGACTCACAAAACTTTTGGTTGGGCGACACGCGATAAGGCATCGAAGCGGGTGGGTAATTCCACGCCCTTCGCAAGGCCTCAGGGCGTGCCACCCAATTGCTTCTGCGAGGCGACTGGTTTGACTTCCTGCTTTTCTGTTCTTGCAAGGCGACTTCATGCAATCGATTTTGAATGTGACTGGCACGGCGATGCCACTGTTTCTGGATGACATTGATACGGACCGCATCATTCCCGCGCGA
The DNA here is from genome assembly GCA_043775215.1 of Planctomyces sp. Taxonomy (GTDB): domain Bacteria; phylum Planctomycetota; class Planctomycetia; order Planctomycetales; family Planctomycetaceae; genus SXKJ01. The sequence continues at coordinate 2,381 of JAYVSP010000275.1, forward strand.
TACTTGCGCTGTGTGACGTTCGATGGACTGGGCGAGCACGCTTTCGAGGACGACCGCAAGCAAGATTCGCGGCATCCATTCGACGATCCTCGGTTCCAGGGAGCCAGCGTGTTGGTTTCCGGCCGCAATTTTGGTTGCGGTTCGTCACGCGAGCATGCTCCGCAGTCGCTGATGCGGTGGGGCATTAAAGCGGTCGTGGCGGAATCGTTTGCCGAGATCTTCTTTGGCAACTGCACGTCGCTTGGCGTGCCGTGCGTTTGTGCCGCGCGAGCCGATGTCGAAAAGCTGACCGCCGCGATTCAGACCGATCCGAAATTGGAAGTGACGGTTGATTTGGCTGGCAACGAAGTGCGGTTCGGTTCGCAGACGATTCCTTGCTCGATGCCTGCCAGTGCTCGCCAGTCGCTGACGACCGGCCAGTGGGATTTCCTCGGCCAGTTGCTGGATGGCAAAGAGGCGATCGCGGCGACGGCGGCGAAGTTGCCATATTTGAATCAGTTCGTGGCGAGCTAAACGATGTGGAAGTTCGCCGTTCGTAATTTGCTCAGCCGGCCGACTCGCTCGGCGTTGTCGTTGTTGGGGCTGACGGTCGCCATCGCGGGAATGGTCGGTCTGTTCTCAGTGGCGGAAGGGATCGACGCTTCGGTGCAGCAGACGTTTGGCCGCATTCCGGGCTTGCTGGTGATGCAGTCTGGCGCGCCGATCCCGTTGTTCTCGCGATTGCCGTTGAGTTGGACAGACGAGATTCAGCAGATTGATGGCGTCGGAGTGGTCACGCCGGAGGTCTTGCTGCGAGCCAACATCATTGAGGGCAAAAATGTCATCAGCCCCCCGCGGTTCTTTCTGGGCATTGATGTCCCGTCACGCCTGAAGTTGAAACACGGGGTTTATCTGGAAGCCATGAAGGAAGGCCATTTCCTTTCAGCAGCCGACATTGGAAAGCCGCATGTTGTCATCAGCCAAGCGATCGCTCAGCAATTCCATAAACAGCTTGGTGACACAATCCGTGGGAACGGCCTCGATTTCCGCATTGTCGGCATCTATCACTGCGGCTCGCTGTTTCTGGATGTCGCGATCCTGGTGGATTCCGGAACGCTCCGCAAACAGGGCTGGATCGACGGCGAAAGCGCCAGTTCATTTTATGTCGAAGCCAACGGTCGCGTGCCGAATGACGAAGTGGCCAAGCGAATCGAAGACCGTTTCCGCGGCCGGTCGTTGGCGTCGGGATCGCCAAGTAATCTGTGGTCGTTGCTGGCGCTCGGCGGTTCGAGCGGAACCACCGACTCCAAACCTGCGAATCCGCTGAGTTCGTTCTTCAACTGGCTGGGAAACTCAAAAACGAACTCAAAGGCGAGCGGGGGCCGTGAGGCTCCCGATAGTCCCGATGCGGGGGAAACACCGAAGCCTGCCGAGGGCCATGAGCCAGACCGTGAACGCTCGACTGAAGCGAATGACTTGAAGGGATCAGGGGACTCACGCCCCCCGCCCGCCGAGGCCGACGCCAGTGCAAAAGATAAAGATGACAGCAAGGACGCTTTGCCGATCGAAGTCCGCAGTGCATCCGACTGGGCCGAAAAGATCGGCGAGTTTAGCCAAGACCTTGATCTCTTCTTGGCGTTGATGACGGGCATCGGCATGACGATCGCCGTGCTGAGCATCATCAACACGATGCTGATGAGCGTCACGGAGCGAGTCATCGAGTTCGGCATCCTCAAGGCCAATGGTTGGACTCCTTGGGACGTGCTCAAGTTGGTGACGTCCGAAAGTGCGACGCTGGGACTCGGCGGCGGAGTGCTCGGCAGCGTCATTGGCTGGCTGGTCACGCAAGTCGTCAATGCGCGCTGGCCCGAACGAATCAGCCTCTATGCCAGCCCCGGCCTGTTGCTGTTCGCGTTGGGATTTAGCACAGTGATTGGCATGTTTGGTGGACTGTATCCCGCGATCTGGGCCATGCGGCTGTCACCGATGGAAGCCATCCGCCGCGGGTGATGATGTTATGCTTCTTCGTTATGCTTCTTCCCAGAAGTCATCTTCAGTTTGTCCACGGAACCATTGCCATGCCGAAGCCGAACACTGCCAAGGGTCCGTGGTTCCATCGGTTTCTGATCGGCTTATTCACCGTCCTGTTGACGCTATTGATGGTCTGGCTGATCGATTTTGTGGTGGGCGACATCGGCGCGGTTCAGGGGCCACAGTATCTGGAGGTCGAGAAAAAGTTCTTGAGCCAGGCATTACTGCAAGACCGGAAGACGGTCGAAGAACAACAGACTGAAACGCGACGCAAACTCGAAGACCAGCGCAGCCGACAGACACTGTTACGCGACAGCACCAGTCGCTCCGAGAAGACAATGACTCAACTGGTCGAACTGCAGCGGTTCAACGCGCAGAAAGGAATCACTCCGGAAGAACCACAGCAAAAAGCACTCGCGGAAAGCGTTGAGTTGTTCCTGACAAATCAAAAGCATGATCAATCCCTGAGCGAAGACATCGCCCAGCTCAGCGAGCAACAGCGTGCGTTGGACGGGCAACAACGCGGCATCGAGAAACGCCTGGAGAAGGAACGTGAGCCTGCCCGCGAGGAATTCGAGCGCCTCTATCGACAGCACGATCGCAAGCTCGCCGCGTTCAAATTGCTGTTCTTGCTACCGCTGCTGGCCGGCGTCGTGGTCGTGTTCCTCAAAAAACGCAATAGCCTGTATGCGCCGCTGGTCTACGCCGCCGGCATTGCTGTGCTCTGGCAGACGATCGTGGTGATTCACGAGCATTTCCCGACACAGTATTTCAAGTACATCATCCTATCGGCGACGCTTGCTTTCGTTGCATTCGTTCTGGTGTCGCTGCTACGCATGCTGCGATTTCCGAAACCAGCCTGGCTGCTCAAACAATACCGCGAGGCTTACGAATCTTTCTTTTGCGCTGTCTGCGAATATCCGATTCGCCGAGGCCCGCGGAAGTACTTGTTCTGGACGCGGCGAACTGTCAAGAAATTGGCCGTGCCGCAGCTTGCCGCCTCGGAAGCCGAGGAGACTTACGTCTGCCCGGCATGCGGCTCGCAGTTGTTTGAAGAGTGCCCGCAATGCAAGGCCGTCCGTCATTCGCTGCTGCCGTTCTGCAATTCCTGTGGTGCCGAGAAGCCGGTGGAAGGTCGGTAGCCAACTGGTTGGTGGCTTTTCTACGCTCATATCGTGCGCGACAATGTTGGCCTGATGGGGTCGTCCCCCATCAGGTCGATCAAATGCCAGGCGGTCGCGAGGAATGAGCGGGACTGATATAAGCTGCCTACTGCAAGACAAAGACTGGAATCGAAACCATGTCGGACAACAATTTGCTCACTGCCAAACCCACTCAAGGAGTTCTTGCGTTAGTCGCGGCGCTGGCTTGGTCTTGGTCAATTCCGGCCATTGCAACGGAGAAGGCATTTGGTTCGATCACCGGTATCTTCATTCAAACCGCCGACGTTACGGCAGTCACGGCGGTGAATCGGCAGAGTGGCAAGTCGTTTGTCGGGATCGTGGACGCGAAGGCCAAAAAAATCACGGTGCCTGCGCTGCCGATCGAGGCGACGTATGACCTGCTCATTGAGACGAAAGAGCAACTGCTCGAAGGGATCAATCTGACAGTGCCTCGATCAGACTTCGAGGAGGAGCAGCCGCTCGCGAAGGAGGACGTTGCGATCATCCGCGAGAAGGTGTTCGGACTGAATCAGTTTGAGGATCAGGTCGAGATTCTCGCGATCGAAGGGAACATCCAGCATGCGGCGATTCTGCTCAACAAAGTCCGCACGAAGCCGTTTGTGAACTCGCTGCCCGGCGAAGTCGTGTGGCGGGCTGAACTGTGGCACTACCAGCGCCCGGATGAAACGTGGTTGAAGGCTCAAGACGAGCTGTTTATCGTGTTGCATCGCGAACGCCTGCAACGCAGCGTGTTCGAGAAGAAGTCCGTCACGTTCGATCCCGCGCTGGGGGGAATCACCCTGACGGAAGAAGAACCGAAACGAGACCTCGGCCGCATTGAGTTGCCGGAGGCCAAACCGGGAGTGCGACTTCGGAAGAAAGACGAGCGAAAGGAAGCGAAGTCATAGATTCACTACGGAGACACAGAGGACACACAGAAGATTCACTGTGGTAAATTGTGCTGAGTTCTCGTTGTGAAAAATCTCTCTGTACTGCAAACGTTGAGAATCTTGTTTTTGTGTGAAGATTTTGGATACCGAAAGCGCCATCGCCAAGGTCTGCCTTGGGTTGCGCTCCGGGAAGAATTGATTGTTGAAGTTCAATGTCATTGCTGTTTTCATCCGCAGCCAGAATCTTTTTGGTTGCGGCTACGCCGGGCCAAGACCTCCGTGTCTCCGTGGTGAATATCTTGGGTGAAATGGAAATCGCGACCTCACACAAATGGGAGCAGTACCGTGGGAATCAATTCCGTCCAAAGATCAATCGTTGTCGTTTTCTCGCGCCGATTGTTGCTGCTTCTCATCACCTTGGGACTGATCGTGCAGATGTCCTCAGGCCAAGAAGGCCGCAAGCTCGGCACCTGCGGGCCGCCGCCGCGGAAGAATCCGCAACGGCAAACGTCGGCCGAATCGATGCCTCCCCTGCCCTTGCCGGCGACTCCCTTGCGACGCAGTGAGCCAAAGGCCGAGCCCGCTCCGCCGCTGATGATCGCGAAGCTGGAGTACGGCACGACTCAGGATTGGAACACCGATCCCGGCGACGTCGACAATCTCATGCGGCACTGCCGGTATGAACTCGGCCTGTGGTACGGCTGGAAGCAAATGTCGGTCAACGAACTGGTCGTGCTCATCAAGGCGGGCAAGAAGTGCGAGATTCCGATTCTCTACATCAGCGGCCATGAACTGTTTCAATTCACCGACGAACAGCGAGCGGCGATCAAACAATACGTGATCGACGGCGGCACATTGCTGGGTGATGCGTGCTGCGGTCGTGAGGAGTTCAACGTCTCGTTCCGCCGCGAGGTGCAGGCGATGTTTCCCGACCGGCTGTTCGATCTGCTGGAGGTCGATCATCCGATTTTCCGAGCGTATCATGCGTACTCGAACGTGCATTTCCGCAGCTTTGACGGCGGCGTGCAAAAGGACGATCAGGGTCCGCCGCAACTCTTCGGCATGAACATCGGCTGCCGAGCGGCTGTGATCTTCACGCCCTGGGACATGAGCTGCGGCTGGGACGAGCATACACATCCGCACGGCAAGCGGCTGCTCCCTGGCGATGCGATCCGACTGGGAATCAACATCATCAGCTATGTCGCGGCAATGCGGCAACTTGGCGAGGTCCAGTCCGTCACGCGCGAAGTGCAGGCAACTCCCGATCGGCCGCGGCAGCAATTTCAGCTCGCGCAACTGCGGCACAACGGCGATTGGAATCCCGATCCAAACAGCACGCTGCAATGGCTGCGGCATGTGGCGCTCGATTCGAGCGTCTCAGTCGGCTTTGATTTGAAAGCGGTCGACGCCGAGGAAGCGAAGCTCGCCAATTACCCGTTCGTGTACCTCACCGGCCACGGCGATCCGCGACTCTCCGACGATGAGGTCTCGGCCTTGAGGCATCATCTGCAATCGGGAGGATTCTTGTTCGTCAACAACTGCTGCGGCCGGAGCGCCTTCGACCAGAATGCGCGCGCGGTGATCGCTCGCTTGTTCCCCGATCAGAAGATGTCGTCCGTGACTGCCGAGCATCCGCTATTTCAGTCGTTCTACAAGATCGCCGACGTCCGCGATCGCCAGTCCAGCTCCGCCCGCCCCGCCGAACTGGAAGGCATCACGATCAAGGACCGGCTGGTGCTGGTATATTCCAAGAACGACATGATCAGCCACCTGAAGCAAGTCAGCGACCCGTACGGCAACGGCTATGATGCCGAGTCCTGCCGCAGACTGTGCGTGAACCTCGTGGCATATGCGCTACAGAATTGAGAACGTGGCCGAGTTGCTCCGCAACTCGGCGCGGAGTCGTGGAACGACTCCGCCACTATGGTCTCAAGCTACCGGCGCGAGTTGTTCGGTGCGGGCAAAGGTGCTTTCGGGCGAAACGCCGTCCGGCAGCCAGACTCGCCACACGCGGCGGTGGCCATCCACATGCATGACCACGTCCGCCTCGCACGGCGGGAGTGTGACGGCATCACGCGCGACGATACAGTTCGGCCCGATCTGCGACAGGTTGTACTCGCGACCATCGACGATCAATCGCAACTGGACCTCCGCCGAATACCCCGTGATGGCATTGGAACTGGGCATGGATGATCCTCTGCGCGAGAGAGCTGAAATCTACGCCAAGCAACAGCAAATCGAAATCGATCGCCGGCTCGGATTTGGCTGGGATGGTACCGTGTTCTCTACAAGTCGCCAGTCCGCGATCAAGGTCTTCCGGCACGAACGGCTGTTTCTCCGAGAGCGGGATGTTTATCAGCGACTGGCGGAGCGTCAGGTGGTCCGACTCCTCGAATTCGACGTGCCTCAATTGTTGGCCTACGACGAAGATTTGTGGATCGTGGAGATGACAATCGTGTCGCCGCCCTTCGCGTTGGATTTCGCGGGAGCGTATTTGGATCAGAAGCCGGATTACCCGGAAGAGGTCATGGTCGAGTGGCGAGCGGAGAAGGCCGAACAATTTGGCGAGCAAAACTGGTCGCGAGTGCAGACGTTGATGTGGGCCTTTTCCAAGCTCGGCGTTTATTTGGCGGATGTCAAACCAGGGAACATCGTGTTCGGGAACGAGGAGGATGCTCCGGACTGAGAATGATGATTTGCCGGGGGTGCCTTGTGACCCGAATTCAGACTTGATGAAATCCGGGATCAACCCGCCAAGCCATTCCGCCAGGAGACCCCGCATGACGTTGACTGCCAATCCGCTGAAAGCCCCTGCCGCTGCCACGACCGATGATCTTGCCGCCATTGAAAAACTCGGAGCCAGCCGCAAACGGCTAAAGGCGGCAATCGCCAAAGTCATCATCGGCCAAGAGCACATCGTCGATGACCTGCTCACGGCGGTCTTCTCACGTGGGCACTGCCTGATGATCGGCGTGCCAGGACTCGCCAAGACGTTGATGGTCCGCACAATCGCGCGAGCCATCGACCTGTCGTTCAACCGCATTCAGTTCACGCCCGACTTGATGCCGTCGGACATCACCGGCACCGAGATCCTCGAAGAAGATAAGACATCGGGCTCGCGGCAGTTCAAGTTCGTCAAAGGCCCGGTTTTCGCCAACATCTTGCTGGCCGACGAAATCAACCGCACCCCGCCGAAGACGCAGGCCGCGCTGTTGCAGGCCATGCAGGAACTGGAAGTCACCGTCAGCGGCCGGACCTACGAATTGCCTTCGCCATTCTTCGTGCTCGCCACTCAGAACCCGATCGAACAGGAAGGGACGTACCCGCTGCCGGAAGCACAGCTCGACCGGTTCATGTTCGATATCCGCATCGGCTATCCGAAGCCGGAAGAGGAACTGGAGATCGCCAAGTCCACGACCGCCGACGTGAAGGTCGAGGTCTCGAAGGTGCTCACCGGCGAGGAGATTTTGCATCTGCAACAGATCGTCCGCCGGCTGCCGATCAGCGATCACGTCGGCCGCTACGCCGTCAATTTGGCGAGGTCATCTCGGCCGGACGACGAGATCGCTCCGGACTTCACCAAGGAATACGTCAACTGGGGCGCCGGCACGCGCGCGGTCCAGTATTTGGTGCTCGGCGCGAAAGCCCGCGCGGCGATCGCTGGCGAATACAACGTCACCTGCCAGCATGTGCGAGAGGTCGCATCGCTCGTGTTGCGACACCGCATCATGACCAACTTCCACGCCGAAGCCGAAGGGCTGTCGCCCGACAAAATCGTCGGCCGACTGCTGGAACATGTGCCGGAACCCAGACCGCAAGATTACGCCTAATTTGGAGTGCGGGGATGCATCCCCGCTT
>JAYVSP010000276.1:0-12136 GCA_043775215.1 Planctomyces sp.
GCGCGGGAACCACCGACACAAGGTCGGAGGCGAAAAAATCACAGCCTCTTCGGGTTAGTGTGTTTGACCGCATGAGACGTCACTCGTGAGGAAAGACGATTCCCGTGTAAGAATCGAAGACCTTGCCCAGTCGTTCGGTAAAACTTTCCAATTCCACGGACAACGCTTTGTCTGTCTCGACGAGACCACCAAAACCTCGTTCGCGATCGTCACGTCTGAACGAAACGAGTTGCCGTTTGTCTCCATATCCATGCGCCAGATTGAGCCGTACCGTCTCGACGGTTTGCAGGTCCGCTTGGCTCAATGGCCGATGAGACGTTGCCACGAGCACCGTTTCTTGGCCTTGCTGATTATTCAAGAAATACATCGTCTGCTTCTGCCCCTCGGCCGCGAGCGGCGGTGCCCAGAGTTCCGTGACCGGCTTTTGTTGGCTAAGGGCTTCGGCAGTTTCCGGCCAAAGGCGTTTCGGCACGCCATGCGAGTCGATGAGGTAAAGGTAGACGTAGCTGGGAGAATTCAGCCACACATGAAATTGCAATTTGTCGTCTGTACGTAGCGGCAACGATTTCTTGCTCAAGACCTCGAAGCCAATATTCTGCGCCGCCCGTTGGACATGAGTCTCCAAGATCGGGTCTGCCGCGATGCTCTTGCCATTCGCTTTGGCGATTGCAGCGATGTCGAGAGCCGTTGATAGGGGTGCAGAGTCGCCAGCACTGACCGCAGAGGGTTCATCTCCGTTCGCAACCGGCGATGGCCCGCGAGTCGACGCATTTTCTGCGGACGAAGGATTCTGACCGCGAATCGACCAGGCCACGACGGCAATCAAAACACCTGCGGCGACCGCACCGGCGATCCCACGAACTCTTCCATTCCGCCACAAAGTGACATTTCCAATCTCTTGGCCAAGCGCCTTGCGCTCGCTCGGTTTGGCAATAGGCAGAATGGTTTTGTCGCTGTGCTCGTCGAGAATCTGAAACGCCCGATCCAGAGCTGCGGCCATCTCTGCGGCAGAGGCGAAGCGATCGGACGGACTCTTCGCCAGAGCTTTCATGCAAATCGCTTCGATGGCGGGATGGATAGCGGGACGAATTTCGCGAGGAGACGTGGGGATTTTGGTGGGAATCGCAGACAGCATCGCCATAAACGTTCCCTCGAATGGACGTCGTCCGGTCAAGAGCCGATACATCACCACGCCCAGGCTATAGATGTCCGTCGCCGGGCCAACATCGCGAGATTCTCCACGAACTTGTTCCGGAGACATGTAGGCCGGCGTCCCCAGCAACGCGCCGTCACCCGTCAGGTCGTGCTCCTGATTGTCAATCAGCCGCGCCAAGCCGAAATCCATCAGGATCGGCTGACCCTTGGCATTGAGCATGATGTTCGCTGGCTTCAAATCACGATGGACGATCCCACGTTCGTGAGCCTCTTGCAGTGCAAGCGCCATCTGTCGAACGAGAGGCACAACGTCCGCTTCCGGCAGCGGTTCGTTCGGCTTGAAAAGTTGCTCCAGAGATTTTCCTTCGACCAACTCCATCGTAAGAAACAGCGTGCCGTCGATGACCCCCACATCGAAGACGCGGCAGAGATTCGTGTGAGACAACTGAGCCACCGCGCGCGCTTCACGTAAAAAGCGTTTGACAATTTCCTCGGAATGTCCCTGTTTGAAAGACGGCACCTTCAAAGCCACCGTGCGATGCAGGTGCGAATCGTAGGCGCGATAAACGGCACCCATACCACCGTGGCCGAGCACACTTTCGATGCGATAACGACCAAACGTCTGACCATTGGCAAGTTCCGGAACTGGATCTCGTAGCGACGTGATCTCAACGTCGTCCTCAATCGGTGACGTCGGTGGGGATTGCTCGATGGGCCTTAACGCCTCAAGGCATGTTTCTGCGGATTGGCGGATTGCCCCCGTGTCGACCGCGCTGCCCTTAGGATTCGATCCAACAGTGGCAAAGATCTTCGTCAACTCAGCAATCCGGCTGGGAAACCGTCGCGTGTATTCGTCGATTGCCGGACGATTTCCCACACGACAGCGCATTTGAAACTCGTGGCCGATCGCATGCATCGGTAGCTGTTCAACAGCCCCCAGTTCCGGATATTGGCGGCAGTAATCCTCCAGCAGCGGGCAAGGGGGAATCTCATGGAGGGGAGGCACGTCTTTGGAGGATGCGACTTGAGACGTCATCCCCTCGCATTTATGAAATCGCTTCCACCGCCGTTCCAGGTCAATCAGAACCAATTCGAGCAATACTTGTCGTTGCTCGGCCGATGGCAACTCCGACGGTAAGTAATCCTGAATTCGAGGTATGAGATCACATTCCCAGGCCGACTCGAAGCGGTCGTAGATCGCGAGTCGCCGAGTTGCGAGCGCCGCAGGTGCGAATTCGCTTTCCCAAGCGGATTCGGACTCAGGGGTCAGGTCTTCAGATTTCATTTTTGGCCAAGCACTCCGTCCCTCTCCCCAGCCGTAGATCCTGTAGCCCGGATTGCCAATCCAGGCTAACCCGGATTACGCGCGCATTCCGTGATTTCGATAACAGTCTGTCGTAGCTGAATTCGCCAGAATTCAGACATAAGCACCGACCAACCTCTGAATTCTGGCGAATTCAGCTACGACTTGGTGCGCAAACCAGGCTAAATCACCACCTGCTCTGTACGCCGGACAATCTTCCTCCGCGAATGGCGATTCCTCAAGCGGGACGGCCAGAATTCCGTCAATGCGGGCGACACCAGCGAACTGGCCACGATGGCACCCCAGCCTGTGACTACCTCGGTTTTGGAGTTGTCGTTGACTCCTTCCTGCAAATCGCTTCGAGGCGACTTCGGAGGGCCATCGAATAACTCGCTGGCTGCGACAGAGCTTGTCGCCAACTGTGACATGTAGTTGGTCAGTCCCGGTGGCCGCGTTACGTTTGATGCTTCGGCAGCCGACTCTCCCGACTCTTCGGCCGAATCCGTCGCAGGCGCTGCCTCTTCTGTGGCATTGGTATCGTTGGGGATTGCGGAGGACTCAACGGGTGCTGTCTGCGTTGGGATTCGTGTGGGAGTCTTGGAGGACGGCGGCGTTGAGGAATCGGTGGCGCGGTTCGCGGGAGCATTCGGCCGACTGGGCCAAAAGCGTTGGAGGCCGCGGACCAACTGCGTGAGCGGCTGTGTCCCCGATAACAGGCTGAGCGGAGTCAGTAGCGTCTCGAATGGTACGTCTGATGATTGAGGGAGTTTCGGCGCGTGAAGGCCGAGGTCGCTACTCAGGCTTTCCAGCATCGTCAGCAGTTCGCTGTTCCGAAAAAGGTCGCTGATGTGCTCGAACTGCTCGGTCACATGCGTGACGATCCGCGCCAAAGTTTCCCAACCGTCGGACTCAATGCCGAGGCTTCCGTCCTCACGAGCCTCGCCCTCCTCCAGTGGAGACTGTCCGAAGACCGCCAGCAGCAGCGGGCTGAGCAAGCCGACGCCGTAGATCGGTCGATTCGTGTTTGCCACCGTGCCGGAGACCTCCTCGAAGTCAACGATCTGATCCCCATTGTCGAACTTCAGTTGTTCCAGATCAAACACAGTGAAGAACTCTTTGCCTTCTTCGGTGACGTACAGCTCGGTGCCGGCCACTTGCAAGGCGCTGGCGTGCGTGATGCCGTCCAGGAAGAACGAGCCGGAGAAGTCGAAGCCGTTTCCATCCCCCAACAACAGCGAGACTGAGCCGTTGCCGTTGTTCGCGACCAACAGATCGAAAAGCCCGTCGTGATTCAGGTCGGCGGAAGCGTCGATCCCCACCGGATGATCGAACACGGGGAGTGAGAAGGCCACGGCCGACGTGCTGCGGCTGAACAAGTCTGCCGACAACGGAAAAAAGCCGAGGCTATTGCCACCCGGATTGGGCAACACCAAATTGCCGTTGACGATCGCTCCGGGCAGCGGCGAGAAACCCAGCGGGACGGTATTGCTCGGATTCTGATTGAAGATGCCATTGCCGGCGCTCGGGATGAACGAGACCGAGTTGCCCGTGCTGTTGGTCACCACCAGGCCGTCCTGCATGGAGCCATCCGCGTTTTTCAAGCTCACCACCTGGGCGTCGACGGGACCGGAGCCGGACGGGAGTTTTGACAAAGCCCCAGCGCGGAAGGGAATCGAGGTCGCTCCCGCAACTGTTTGAGAATCCGCGCCGGCCTGTCCGTAGAACACGGCCACGGTGTTGGAGCCTCGATTCGTGACGACCAAGTCTTGGCGTCCATCGTGATCCAGATCGCTCACGGTCACGCTGGCGGGATTCGAGCCGGTGAAGATCGACTCACCGGTCGCGAACGTGCCGTCGCCATGTCCCTTGTAGATCAGCACGCTGTTGCCACCGGTGTTGGGGACGATCAGATCGGCCACGCCATCGCGATCCAGGTCCGCCAGCTTCACTGCTCCGGGAGCCGCCAAACCGTCGCTTTTGCCGGCCGCGAGTTCCTTCAATTTCGTTGGCGATTTCTGACCGCCATAGTCGATGGATACCACGTCCATTCCTTGATTCGCGAGCACCACATCCAACTTGCCGTCGCCATTGAGGTCTTGCACGGCCAACGGAATCTTTCGATCCGCATGGCGATCCTCTGCAAACCGGTAGGCATCCAGCACGCCATTGCGGTTGGTGTCCTCGCCGGTATCCAGCACGCCGTTGCGGTTCGAGTCCTCGCCAGCGCCTTGATTGAGCAGCAACAGCAGGTCGCCAAATTCATTCGTGGCGAACACATCGGGCAGGCCATCCTCATTGGCATCATGCAGCGAGAACCCCGTCAACGGAGTCGGCAGGTCAATCGTCGCGACCAGCGTCAGCACGGTTGTAGCCGAAGTCGTGAGACTTCGCTCCGAACTCTCACGAGTTCGGCTACCAGTCTCATTCAGATAAACCGACAACTGAGTTCCCGACTCATTCAAAAACACGGCATCGTCATCACCATCGAGATCGACGTCCGCCACGCGCACCGCCGCGAAACGCGACGGCGAACTCCTCAGCAACGTGATCTGTGGATCGGAGCCAAGCCCTCTCGGCCCGCCATACAGAATCGAAAAACTGTTGCTCCCCGGATTGGTCGCAATCACGTCCGGCCAGCCATCGTTGTCGAAGTCTCCCACCTCGGCGCTCGACGTTTGCTCAAACGACTGGCTCTCAATCCGCGACGAGTCATAAGTAGTCGGCCCAATGAAATACGGCCCCGGCCCCGTGCGACGCACGGAGGTTGTGAAATCGCCCGCGCCGGCGTTCTGAAAAACGCTGACATCGCCCGAATTGAAATTCGGCACCAGCAGATCCGTCACGAGGTCATGATTCAGATCGGCTTTCGTAAACGACACCGGACCTGCACCCGTGTCAAATGTCTGTCCCTCCCGAAATCCCGTCGCGGTCGCGAGGTAGAGCGTTACCGATTGGGTTCCCTGATTGAGCAACGCGAAATCATCCCGTCCCGCTGGATCGCCATCGAAGTTGCCAGAGACAATGAGTGCCGCGAGCGAACCGCGAATCCTCACACTCTCCACAGGCTGCAACACAAAGCTCGCATGTGAGCCAGCACCGTTGAACCGATAAAAGCTGACCGTTCTGCCAGTTTGATCGACGGTGGCAATTCGCAAGCCTTTGTCTGGCGATCGCAACAGAGTGAAATCCCGCGCCGGGATCAGTTCAGTGACGCTTTGTTTGCCCACTTTCTTGACGACTAGATTCACTACAATTGCAGCGCCAAACTCGACCTGCGCGACCTGCGACGTGGGCGTGTTCTTCGTTGAGACGCGCTTCCCCTGTCGATACAGCACCGCGCCGTCTTGCCGCAGCACTAAGATATCATCGACCCCATCACGATTGATGTCCGCAATGACCGGGCGGGTGCCGACTGCAACTGGGCCTAGAGACAACGAGTTAAAGAACTCCCCACGCCCATCGCCAAGCAATATGGAAGCTTCGGGAAAACTGTTATCAGTGAGTACAACGATATCCCGAAAACCGTCACCGTTCACGTCCGCGATCTGCTGCGCGGTGGGAAAGTCGCCAGCCGCAAAAAGCCGCTGGTCCTCGAACGTTCCGTCGCCCCTTCCTAACAACACCGACACGTCATCGGCGCTGTTATCCCCGGGTTCGCTACGCTCATTCAAAACGACAAGATCAACGGACTGATCATCGTTCACATCGGCCACGTCAATTTCCGTGGGATTGTCTCCAACTGAGTAGAAACTCTGCGTCTTAAACGTCCCGTCACCGTTGCCGAGCAATACCGATACGTCATTAGTATCACCATTCAACGTCATGAGGTCGACGTCAGTGTCGCCGTCTATATCAACCGCGCGAACATGTATGTTCGGCTCCCGGGCCAACGTCGATTCCGAGTTGTTTCCCACTCGGAAATGCCGTGCTTCCTGAAAATTGCCGTGTCCGCGACCCAGCAACACCGCAACGTTTCCGTCCGTGAAGTTCAAGTCTTGTCGACCTCGATTGACGACCACGATGTCCATTACCGAATCGTGATCGACATCCTTGACAACGACATCTTGAGGGTCATCTCCGATGGCAATCGTCCGCGGTTCCGCGAACTTTCCATCTCGCTGACCGAAAATGACTGAGACGCTTCCACCGTGATAAGCGAATACTGAAACATTCTCATGATGATAAGCGCCTTCTCTGTGTCGCTTGCCTCGGTTCAACGTCAGAATGTCCACAAGTTTGTCCTTATTGAAATCCGCGACGAGCACCTCCAACAAACCGTCTCCACCCGGCAGCGGTGGCTGATTAATAAATCCGCCACCTGGTGTCCCCAGAAGCACCGACACACTGCCGTTGAAAAAACCGACCTCTTCGTCGTGTTCTCCTTCATTTGAGGTCACAACATCAATCCAACCGTCGCCATTCAAATCGACCAATGCTCGCAGCTTTGAGAATCGTGGAAGGTCAAATAATTGCGGTTCATTAAATGCCCCGTCTCCACGCCCGAGGAACACGGCGACATGTCCAATCGCTACTACCACGTCGTCGTCAATCACCGCCACAATATCCTGACGGCCGTCATGATTCACATCGGTGGCCTTCGCCCCAGACGCTTGATAAGCCGCAAAGCGCCGCTGGTTCTCAAACGAACCATCTCCCTTCCCCAGCAACACAGACAAGTCGTTGGAGACTCTATTCGCCGTCAATAGGTCAACCCGACCATCCTCGTTGAAGTCAACAACTTGAAGTGTTTGCGGGAATTCTCCTGTCGCGAATCGACGCCTAGCCTGAAAAGTCCCATCGCCTCGGCCTAGAAGTACCGACACAACATCTGCCGATTGATTTGGGCGAATGAGATCGGGACGACCATCTCGATTGACGTCAGCGAACCTTATGAGTGTCCCGTTATCGAGGGGTGTGCGCTGTTGTATTGCAAATGTGCCGTCTCCACGATTCAAAAAAACCAAAGCCTCATAGAGCGTCGATGCCACGACGTCCAGCTTTTCATCGCCGTCCACATCCACCAGTTGCGACTTACTGACAAAAGCACCTAAAGCACCTACAAATGCACTTAACGGGAACCGTCGCTCGTCGGCGAACGTTCGATCACTGTCACCCAACAAGACCGAGATAAACTCATCGCCAACGACCACGAGATCGATTTGATGGTCTCCGTCCAGATACAACGCATGAACGTCTTTAGGAAAATCGCCGGCAAGAAAGCGTTTCTGAGGTTTAAACGAACCGTCTCTGTTCCCTAGGAGTACCGACACATCACCCGAACGAGAGTTGGGGCGAATCAGATCAACTTGTTTGTCGTCATTAATATCTGTAACTAGGACGCCGAATTCACCATCGCCGACTTGGTATCGCCGCTCTTCTTTGAATGTTCGATCGTGCCGCGCAACTCGTACCGAAACATCGTTGTGGTCCGGATTCGTCGCTACGAAATCCAAGTATTGATCACGATTCACATCCACCACGTCGACATCAAAGTTCCCATCTCCGATCGTGAAACGTTGTTCTTCATCTTCAAAGCCCCCGCCTTCACGCCCATACCGAATCGCGATGAAACGATCGAAGAAGCCGAATCGATCCGAGTCATATTGGCCCAAATCTTGCGCGATGAGATCAAGATCGCCATCGTCATTGATGTCAACCACATGAAGGCGAGAGGGATGGTAGGCGATCAACAGGCGAGGTTGAATCTCAAATGTCCCGTTGCCATTGCCCAATAGCACGGATACATACCCCGAACCAGGATTCGTTACGAGGATATAGATTTTATTGTCGTTATTTAAATAAGCTGCTTGCAGTTCTAAAACACCGCTTCCAACCTCCGAACTGCTTCCAACGTCAAAAGGGCCAGAAGGCTGTTGGTCCTCAAATGTTCCGTCTGGATGCCCCAACAACACCGATACGGTGGAATTAGCATTTAATGTGATCAAGTCGATGTTGCCGTCACGGTTCACATCTTCTGTCAATACGGTGTTTGGAAAGTCTCCAACTGGCATCGGAAAACCCGGCGGCAACCGAGCGTCGAATGCCGTGGTGATATGCATTAAGCCATCGGCCAAACTTTGCCTTCGAATCCGGACCAGGTAATTGCCGGGCCCGATAAACTCTGTGAATTTCACTGGCTCTGTGCCTGCATCATGTCGGAAGTTATGCTCGATAACCAGTCGCAAATCTGGCGTCAATAAAGTCAATGTCCCTGCGAACGGGCTGCCATCGGTGACCGCAAGCGAGATTGTCAGTTTTCCCCTCCGTGTGATTGTCAGCGAATAATCACCATCGTTGGCCGTGGGCTGAAGGTCAACATACAGGAACGCCACTTCAAAGGTGGTGCTTACGCTTTGTCCATGTTCGTTGGTCGCTGTAACCGTCACGATGCGCGGATCAGTGCCCGCTTCTACCCACTGAAACCAGCTCCACGAACCGTCACCAAAGTCGGTCAGTTCCCCTTCCGAGGCAAAGATCGTCAATCGGTCGTTGTAGTCCGCAAATACGCCGCAGTTGGTAACCTCGACGCCACCGCTGTTGGTGACCAGTGTGTTTTCCAAATTCGAAACGAAAGTCTTTGATTGTGACACGAATGTCGGAGCGACGTTGGTGAATGTCACGTCAAAGGTGGTGCTCACACTCTGGCCATGATCGTTGATGGCAGTAACGGTCACGATGCCCGAATCAGTGCCCGCATCACCCGACTGAGACCAATTCCACGAGCCGTCGCTGTTGTCAATAAGCTCGCCTTGCGACGCATAGATCGCTAACGCGTCATTGTAATCTGTAAACACGCCACTATTGGTGGCTGGGATGTCCTCCGGCGTCTCAATCGAACTCTTTGTCTGTGACACGAATGTCGGAGCGATGTTGGTGAAAGTTACATCGAAGGTGGTGATTGCACTTTCGCCGTGCTCGTTGGTGGCTGTGATTGCCACAATGCTCGAATCAGCATCCGGGTCACCCAACTGCGACCAACTCCATGTGCCGTTGCCGTAATCGGTCAGCGTCCCTTGCGAGGCGCTGATCGTCAGTGTCCCCCGAGAAATTGCGAATTCGCCGCTGTTGGTGGCTGGCGTGTCTTTTGGCGTAATGATCGAGTCGTTTGCTTGTGACACGAACTCAGGGATTGGATCCAGACGGCTCAGCAGCAACGTATAGCCTGTGGCGAACGGACTCTCCACGGACGTTGAACTCAATGGACCATATTTGTCGTTTGGAGAGTTGGAGATCCCGACGTAATAGACGCCATCGGTTATTGCGGAAAATGATAACTGAGAAAATTTCGTCGTTTTGCTGTAATCATCACTGTACTTCAACTCTTTACCGGTCCCATCGAAGACTCTCAAGACTGTATCGACAAATTCATCACTGTCCGTGGTCGCGGTGAGCAGATCACCGCTTAGGAGCTCGACTGCGAACAAATCGACGTCCTTGGACCCATTCAGAAAATCGTCGATGGAGACTTCCGATCTCAGCGGCATGTCCACGAACTCAGCCGTCGTGAGAGTGTTACCGACTGTGTCAGCGATTGTATTTTCGGAGTATCCCAGGATTAGAGACCATGACACGAGCGTTCCAGAGTCGGCCGGTTCGACGTCAGTAATTTCCAGTTTCCAGTCGCCCTGGCCGCTATAGCCGTAGAAGAAGTTGACGAAAGGTTGAACCGGTCGAAACGTTCCCGTAAATGGCGCTAATGCGCTCCCGATTGGTGTGTCCGCTTCCCTGTCCAAAACCGTTTCAATGAAGTTGTCTCCATCTCCTCCAACACCACCGAAAAGCCTCCTACGAGTACCGGGTGATATCAACACGGCCGCCAAGTCGCTGTCGTATGTGTGTTCGATGTTGAGCTGCACGTTGACGTCTTGGACGATGAAATCATCGGGCACATGGATGGTCGAGACGGTCGTCCCCGTGCCTTTTGGATCGCCCGGCGGGATTTGCAACGGGAGGTCGGTTGCCGAATAGGTCAATGCCGTGAGCTGAGTGCGGTCTTCCAGACTTTCCACTTCGGCCACGCGCCAACGGAGTCGAGCCCGACCTCTGGTGTGCCGCAGTTCTCCCCTCAAGCTGCGGGGCCGAGACGACAGTCGATCGAGCCAAGGAATTAGCCGCATCATTCGTCCTCGCGCATGGTCGAACCGATCAGCGGAAACCGTGACCTCCCTGTGACAATGCCGCCAATATCCCAGCAGTGATCGGCGGACGCCCCATGTGTCCCTTCCAGAGCGGCGCTAGTCTCCAGAACTCGCACTCAAATCGCAAGCAGAAATAATTCGAATGAGGCGATGCCCCCGGTTCAGGATGGTGCCGATGATTCGCACCCCAACGCCGTGCCAGCCAGTCGCCTGCGACCCGCTTGGCGTCGAACTCGTCCAAGCTGACCGGGGGCGTCGCTTCGCTCAGCCCCCGGTCAGCAGTCGCATCAAATGGCACTCAGCAATGAGCCGATGTCGGACATGACGATGTCAATCGAATCGAATGTCGCCGCGGGTCGAGCTTCGACCGGCGGCTGATTTGATTGCCACAGCACTTCACTCGAAAGAGCAGTCCATTGTTCCAGCCGTCCGACCAAATTTCCGGAGTCATCCACGGTTTGGAATTGCGACGGCGGTCGAGAGATTGCGGCTGAGGCGGTCACGACCTCTGTCATTTCCACTTCTGACGGCATCCAGAAGTCCTCACGAGTAGGAATCGCGTCCGCCGCGCGCGACACTTGCACTTCAAGCGACGAAGCTTCATCAAGCTCATGACCGAACTCGTGCTCATGCTCGTGACCGAATTCATTCTCGTGACAATGATGCTCGTGCTCTTCCATGGAACCAAACACGATCGCCCCGAGCCCCCAATCGTCAGCATGAAGAGGAGCAGCGCCATATGTCGTCGTCATCGACGAACTGAGACCGCCATTGAACGCAGACGACATATGTTGGTAGGAATTCTGGGGACCACGACCGCCGCCATGCCGGTTGCCATACTGGTCGATGAATTCCGGAAAGCTCTCGTTCCGATAGATCGCGTTCTCACCCGCCCCGGTGCCCGCGCTGTATCCCATTCCCATCGCCTCGTTCGTATACGGAGAGTTCACGTGATACAGACCGTAGGAGTGGCCAGCCTCGTGCAAGATGATGTCGGCGGTCACTAACGCAATCTGATCCGCGCTGCCTCCCGACTGCTGTCGCACGAAGGTGATATCGGTTCGATTGTTATTCGTCCAATCAACATCACCGGCGACCCCTGCGAATTGGCCCGAAATGTTGTCCTGGCCCACGAAGACGGTGGTGGCACCAACGTTTTCGACAGCGAGGCCATTATGACGGCGGACAGTCAGGTCGAACGTCCCTAAATCCTGCTGCAAAAGCTGGATGATTTGGTCAATGATCTGATCGCGCCGATAGTCGCCGGCCATGAACGACGTCACTCGAATGCCGTCCCGTTCGGGGTCGATGCTTTGAAGTGGATTGATGTCCCAGTCGCCGCTCCACCGCGCTAGGTCGGTGGCGGAAATCGTGGCTCCATCGAAATTCACATACATGGTCTTTCCGTCCCGCACTGGCGGCGGTGGCGGAGGTGGAGGCGGCGGCGGGAGCGTGCCGCTGTCCAGTGTCAGCGAGTAGTCGGACGTGACGAGGCCATTCCAGCCTTGCACCTGCACGTAGAACGTGCCGCCGGAATGAC
>JAYVSP010000277.1:0-4330 GCA_043775215.1 Planctomyces sp.
GGCTTCTTATTGTTGTTCTATTCGTCACCCAGGGCTTCGCCCTGGGCTATCGAGTTGCACCCCTTTGGGGCGAAAAACAAGACTGCGCAACTTCAAAACAAGGGAATTGCGGCAAAGGAATTTGCGTGACCCCCCTTCGCTCCGGCAAAACCAGAACCTGCTGAAGAAAGCGAGATCCTCACATTTGCAGTGTGGAACGTGTGGAACAGACAATTCTCGGGGGATTGAAATCCTTTGCTCGCCCGAGAGGTTGTATGTCAAAGGACGAACGTCTCGTCGATCAATTCCACATTGAAGAATTTGTCCTTGCCCTTTCCTCCGGCTGCCGTGTCGTTGTCCGCGCCGCCGTCGATCGAGTCTGCGCCGGCAAATCCCAGGAGGACGTCGTCGCCATCTCCGCCGAGCAGCGAGTCTCGTTTAGTGCCTCCCAACAACGTGTCGTCGCCGTCTCCGCCATCCAGCGTCGTGCGGCCCTTGAACAGGCGGGCGTCGAACTGATTATCGCTGTCGTCACCGAGCAACTGAGCCAATTCGATGCTGCTCAATTCGTCCGTACCGAGACCCGTTAAAGAACTCGAAGTGAGAGTGAGATTGGTCGAGACGTCGGTCTCTCGCAGCAGATCGCGGCCACTTCCGCCGTTGATCACATCGTCTCCCTCGCCGCCGCTCAGCGTGTCACTGCCACTGCTCCCGAAGAGCAGGTCGTCGCCGGCACCACCAACCAATTCGTCTTTGCCACGGCCGCCGATGATTGAGTCATCACCGTCTCCCGCGTCGGCGTGAATCCCGGCGCGAACCTTCTTGGTCGTTCGCAAGGTATCATCGCCTCCCAACAACACCGCACGCACTTCCGAGACCGTCTTAGATGCAATCTCCAGCGTTTGCGGAGTCAAAGTGCCAGTCACTTTCAACTTCTTTGACGCGACGGCCAGGTCAACTGTGTCAGCGGGATTATCGTCGGTCGAATCGGCATCATCGCGTCCACGCAGCACAAGCGGTGAAGCACCTATGGCCGGCGGAGCATGGAACACGCCAATGAAGTTTTGGATATTATTGTCCTCATGGACTATTTCGATGACATCGTCCGCGACATCCGCGTTGGCCAGCACATACTTGTTATTCAAGTTTTCCAGCAGACCCTTATACGGTACCCCGCTGAACGTCACGGTGTGCGTCCCGACGGAAAGTGGTTTGTCCTCGCTGCCGTCAATTTCGAGTGATGGCCCAGCCTCATCACCGTCATCGACCGTTGCATCCGCAGAGCCAAAGAATCCAATCAAGAACGGATCGGCCTCATCGCCGGTGATTTCATAGGTCAACTTTAACTGCGACAGCAATCCGACACCGCCAGAGGTGAATTCCTTGATGCGGATGTCGACGGTCGGTGTTTCTGGCTCGATAGGAAGGGAGTCCGAGTCCCCGTCGTGAAACTCCTGGAAGATGTCGTTCGCATCGCTCGTGACATCGTCGGTCGACTCCTTATTCAGGGTGTCTGCCCCGTCGCCACCCACGAGGGTATCTATGCCGGTTCCACCAATGATCGAATCGTTGCCCTCTTCTCCCGAGACGGAGTCTGCATCGGTACCGCCATCCAGAGTATCGTCGCCGATGTTGCCGTGAATCGTATCCAGGCCGAAATCGCCATGTACGTAATCATTGCCATCACCCCCGACGAGGGAGTCGTTGCCCCACCCGCCGGCCACCGTATCCGCGTCGCCTCCGCCATCTTCCGTGTCGTTGCCGATCGAGCCACTCAAGTTGTCGCTGCCGTTCCCACCAAGCAGAGTGTCATTGCCTTCACCGCCCTTCAGCGAATCATTGCCGTCTCCGCCATCCAGGGAATCGTTGCCGGACAAACCGAGCAGCGTGTCGTCATCAAGTCCTCCAATGAGGGTGTCGCCGCCAGTGCGTCCATTCACCAGGTCGTTTCCCGCACCGCCATCAACGATGTCATCGCCGCCGCCACCGTCGCAGGTGTCGAGGCCATCGCCTCCCAAAATTGAGTCATTTCCGGATTGACCACGAAGGCTGTCATCTCCAGCCCCACCGAGGATCGTGTCTTGAGCATCACCACCCAGGACGGTGTCGTTACCGTCCCCGCCGACGATCGAGTCTCGAAGGTCGCTGCCGACGATGGAATCCGAACCGGCTCCGCCATCAATGATGACGCCTTCCCAGTTCGGATTCGAGAAATCAGCAGCGGTCACGGCGGACAAGTCGATCTGATTGTCGCCGCTTCCTCCCATCACATTGAGCGATTTGACATCGACGGCATTCACATTCGTCGTGTCACCGTTCACAGTCACTTGCCCAGCGGTAACCGCGACATTGATGTTGTCCGCCCCGTCGCTCGTCACCGACAGAGTACCCGTCGCCGAATTGAAGACGGAGGAAACACTGAGCAGTGCTCTGACTTCGCACGCTTCCACGCGTCCCAACTCCCGCTTCCAACCCTCCGCACGACGGTCTTGTTGACCCTTTTGACAACCGAGAGTCCCGCGTAGCGCTTGCAGCCATGATTTCCGAGACATGCTTTTTTCCCCAAAGTTCGATGAGACCCACAGTCAAAAAGCGACCGGGCAGAACCATGGAGAACGTATCGGTCAGAGGAGTGGGAACGATTTGGCAAACTTTGTCAGAATTTCGGGTTATTCCGCAGACGAAGGGTCTGCGTGTCGAAAAGAGACAAAATGCAATCGGATGGGTAGCTTGCGAGGCCTGCGGCGACTGAGTTTCTCGCGAAATGTGTTACGTAGGCGAGTTGGTCCGCAACTCGCGTTACGAACGTCGTTTGAATCCCGATGTTGCGGTTTACTGTGATTGATCGCGTCTCGGGAATCTCAGTCGCGGGAGCGACTGAGCTACGTCAAACGTTGACCCACTGCCCGCCCTTTGCGCTGGCGAGAACGGCGTCGCAGACCTTTTGTGTTTCAAGGGCATCACGGAAGGTTGGGCCGCACTGTGTTCCTTTCGCCAGCGATTCGCAGAAGTCGGCGACTTGATGCACGAAGCTGTGTTCGTAGCCGATCTGCAAGCCGGGCACCCACCACTTGCTCATGTAGGGATGATCGCCGTCGGTGACGTGAATCGATCGCCAGCCGCGCAGGTTGCCGGCATCGCGGTGGTCGAACCATTGCAGGCGGTGGAGATCGTGCAAGTCCCACTTGATCGAAGCGTGTTCGCCGTTGATCTCGAACGTATACAGCGCCTTGTGGCCGCGGGCGTAGCGGGTCGATTCAAACAAACCGAGCGACCCATTGCTGAATCGGCAGAGGAACGCGCAAGCGTCGTCGATGGTGACCTTCTCGACCTTGCCTGTGAGAGTGTGCTGCCGCTCTTTGATGAACGTTTCCGTCATCGCGGAGACATTCGCGAGTCCGCCGTTGAGCCAAATCGCGGTGTCGATGCAGTGCGCAAGCAAGTCACCCGTCACTCCGCTGCCAGCGGCGGCGGCATCCAATCGCCACAACCCCGCCCCTCCCTGAGGCAAGTCGGCGGAGATCGTCCAGTCCTGCAAGAAATTGGCGCGATAGTGGAAAATCCGGCCAAGCTTCCCCTCGTCAATCAACTGCTTGGCGAACGTCACGGCGGGGATGCGGCGATAGTTGTACCACACGGTGTTCGCGACCTTGGCCTTCTCGACCGCCTGACACATCTCTTCCCCTTCGGCCGTGTTCATGGCCAGCGGCTTTTCACACAGAATCATCTTGCCCGCGGCAGCGGCGGCGAGACAAATCTCCTTGTGCAAGTTGTTCGGGACGCAGACGTCGATGGCGTCAATGTCTTTCCGCTCGATCAACTTTCGCCAGTCAGTTTCGATCGACTGGTAGCCCCAGGTGTCGGCGAACTTCTGCACTGCCTCCGCGTTGCGGGCACAGGCGGCCTTCAGCACCGGCTTGTATTCCAGATCAAAAAAATTCGAGACCCGGTTGTAACCGTTCGAGTGGGCTCGGCCCATGAAGCCGTAGCCGATCATGCCGATGTTCAGTTGCTTGCTCATTGATGGAATCCTTTGCTCTTCAGAAATGGGATAACACTAACCCGAAGCGTAAGCGAGGGCGAACCCTTTACTGCGCTCCGCCACGAAAATCATTTGGAGTGCGGGGATGCATCCCCGCTTTCATTTGCGGCAGAGCCGCTTTCCGTTTCGTCCATCTGACATTTGACGGTAAACATTCCGGAATGAAAAACAAAGCGGCTCCGCCGCAATCGACAGGGCAGGCTAATCTTTCAAAATGGACAACGATGCCGAGATGTAACCCGAAGCGTCAGCGAGGGCGAGCGCTTCACGGACCGCGGATTTCATCGCGTTCTGGAGCGCTCGCCCTCG
>JAYVSP010000278.1:0-6010 GCA_043775215.1 Planctomyces sp.
CGAGACGCTGCCGGCCAGTGACGAGAACCTTGAATTTGCGATCAAACTCGAAGCGGATCGCATGATCAACAGTTTCATCAAGGGGGAGGATCTCGCCTCGGAGATGACCGTTGTCCGCAACGAATTTGAAAGCGGCGAGAATCGGCCGCAATCAGTGCTGATGCAGCGCATGCTGTCGGCCGCGTTTGAGTGGCACAACTACGGCAAGTCCACGATCGGCAATCGAGCGGACATCGAACGCGTGCCGGTGGCCAATCTGCGGCGTTTCTACAAGAAGTTTTATCAGCCGGACAACGCGATGCTGGTGGTTGCCGGACGGTTCGAGCCGGAGACGGCGTTGCAGTTCGCCACCAAATATTTTGGCTCGCTGCCGAAACCGGAACGGCAGCTCGAAAACACGTACACCGAAGAGCCGGAACAAGACGGCGAACGGATCGTGACACTGCGTCGCGTTGGTGATGTCGCGGTCGTCGGAGCGGTTTATCACATCCCATCGGGTCCACATCCGGAGTTCACGGCGGTCGATGTTTTGGAATCGATCCTGACGGAAGCTCCATCCGGAAAGTTGTATCAAGCTCTGGTCGAGACCAAGAAAGCGGCGAGCGTTTCGGGGGGCGCGTTCGCGTTGCACGATCCGGGCGTATTGCTGCTGATGGCCGAAGTCGCGAAAGGGAACGATGCGCAAGTCGTGCTCGAAGCCATGTTGGACGCGATCAAGCAAGTCGTGCTGAAAGGTGTCAGCGACGAAGACGTGGAACGCGCGAAGCAGAAATTGCTCAAGCAGCGCGAACTGCAAGCGGCGAACAGCAGCGGGCTGGCTGTGGAACTTTCCGAGTGGGCTGCTCAAGGAGATTGGCGGCTGTATTTTCTGTACCGCGATCGGCTGGAGCAGGTCACGAAAGACGATGTGCAAAAAGTTGCTTCGGCCTATCTGCGTCAGAACAATCGCACGGTCGGCGTGTATCTGCCGGTGAAGACGCCCGAACGCATCAGCGTTCCGCCGACGCCCTCTCTGGCCGAGATGATTGGCGACTACAAAGGCCGTGCGGATATCGCGGCCGGTGAGGCGTTCGATGTCGATCCGCTGAAGATTGAGGCTCGTACGGAAAGAATCACTCTGCCGACCGGCCTGAAAGCGGCGTTTCTGCCGAAGAAGACGCGTGGCGAATCGGTCACTGTGCGACTGACGTTGCGATACGGCAGCGAAGAGTCGCTCGCGGGGAAAGCCAAAGCGGCCGAGTTGCTGCCGAAGCTCATGGCGCGCGGCACGAAGAAACTGTCTCGGCAGGAACTGACCGACGCGCTCGACAAGAATCGAACAGTCTTGAGTGCGACCGCGTCGCTGCGTCAGCCGGGTGTCGCAACATTCACGCTGACCACGAAGAAGCCGCATCTCGCCGCGGCCATCGAATTGTTGCGGCAAGTACTCCGTGAACCGGCGCTCGCTGAGAAAGAGTTCGAGACGTTGAAGTCGGCTCATATGGCGAACCTGGAAAAACAAAAGTCCGATCCGACGGCACTGGCTCAATCGGCGGTCTCGAAGCAACTCAATCCGTACGCCGGCAGTGACCCGCGTTATATTCCATCGGCACTGGAAGAAATCGAGATGCTGCAAGGCACGACGCTCGCCACGATGCGCGAACTACATGGAACGGTTCTCGGCGCGAAGACGGGCGAGTTGACGATTGTCGGTGATTTCGATGCCGATGCGATCAAGCAACAAGTCGCGAGCCTGTTCGACGGCTGGCAGCAAAAAGAGCCTTATCGCCGCATCGTTCGTCGCAGCGATGTCAAAGTGAAAGGCAATACGCAAACGATCGCGACTCCCGACAAAGCGAGTGCGACGTACTTCGCCGGGTTGGTCTTTCCGCTGAAAGACGATCATCCCGATTTCGTCGCGCTGCAATTGGGCAACTTCATCTTCGGTCACGGATCGCTGTCGTCCCGCTTGGGCAATCGTGTGCGTGAGAAGGATGGCCTGTCTTACGGTGTCGGCAGCGGCCTGCAAGTTCCGGCGGTCGACGATCGCAGCCTGTTTTATGTCTATGCGATCTGTAATCCGGCCAACATGACCAAGGTCGAAAAGGCGATTCGCGAAGAACTCGACTTGTTGCTCAAAGCCGGCGTCACTGCCGAAGAACTCGACGCAGCCAAGCAAGGTTTCCTGGAAGGGGAGCAAGTCTCCCGCACCGAAGACGCCCAGCTCGCCGCAATTATCGAAGAATCACTCGATGCCAACCGCACGTTGAAGTATCAGGCAGATTTGGAAGCCCGCGTGATGAAGACGACGACGGACGAGGTCATCAAAGCCTGCCGCAAGTATTTCGATCCCAGCAAATTAGTGATCATCGAAGCGGGGGACTTTCGTGCAAAAGACGATACGGGCGCGAAGTGAGGCTGGGGTCGGATGTGGGCATTGATGAAATCGTCGGCTACATTGGTTTGGAGCCCAACGAAAGGAGCTTGCCATGACTACTGCTGTTGCCGCCGTTGCCGAAGCACTGCTGACCGCCGAAGAATTCGCGCGTCGTCCCGAACCGGCGGATGGATCGCGCGAAGAGCTCGTCAGGGGAGTTGTTCAGAAAATGCCGATGCCACGATTCCGTCATGGAAAACTGCAATTACGAGTCGGTCGTTTACTCGCCGAATTCGTTGATGGGCGAGCGTTAGGGCATGTCGCCACAGAAACGGGCGTGATCACCGAGCTTGGTCCCGACACCGTGCGCGGCCCGGATGTGGCCTTTTGGAGCAAGGAGCGTCTGCCGCTGGATGCTCACGTCGAGTTATATCCCGAAGTCGCACCCGACTTGTGTGTCGAGATTCGATCTCCGGACGAACGGCCAAAGCGCGTGCGGATGAAGTTGCACGAGTATTTTGCGTGCGGTGTGCGCATGGTCTGGGTCATTGACCCCGAAGAGCATTCGGTCACGGTTTATCGGACGGCAGACGAGGGACGAGTGCTGTGGGACGACGCAACGTTGTCCGGCGAGGATGTGCTGCCTGCATTTTCGTGCCGCGTCAGCGATTTGTTCGCCTGACGCCGGCTAGTCCTCAAACAAGCGAGGTCGCAGTCGTGGGGTAGGTTTTTAACCTGCCCGTCAAACACAGACTCTAACGAGGCGAGGCCTCTGACCGAAGGGTTCACCGACCAGGGTGTCGAGGTCTTGCTCCCATCCGTGTGGCCTTCTTATCCGTGTGGGTCGGCGTTTTTTGAGATCGGTCAAGCCCTGGCAACGCAGTCCCACACGGATCAGAAGGCCACACGGATGGGAACAACTCAAATCCCAGAACAACCCTATTTTTACCTTATTCCTCTCGCCCGCGAAAATTTGACTCAACTGCAACAACTTTCGGAAGCAGAGGACTCTAATTTCGAGTGAAACACGAAATGTTGAAAACCGCGATATTTGACGGGCAGGTTAAAAACCTGCCCCACGACTGCGACCTCGCTTGTTTCAAGGCTAGTCTTACGTCTCCGGCGGCTCGTCGCTGACTTCGGCCACATCGACCGACACGTTGATCGAGTGCTGGTCGCCGCCGCCCAGGATCACGCCTTTCACGGGGCTGACATCCTCGAAGTCACGTCCCCAAGCCAATATGAGATGTTTGTCGGAAGGCTGTAAGTTGTTCGTTGGATCGACATCGAGCCAACCGACGTCGGGGCAGTAAATTGAAACCCAGGCGTGGGTCGCATCCGCACCGACCAGATGCGGAGTTCCTGGCTGTGGGGTCGTACGGAGATAGCCGCTGACATACCGCGCGGCCAAACCAAGCGATCGCAGGCATGCGATCTCCAAATGCGAAAAGTCTTGGCAAACGCCGCGACGTTGCGTGAAGACTTCATGAACCGGGGTCGCGATGGTGGTGGCTTGCGGGTCATAACGAAAGTCTTGGAAAATCCGCGTCGTCAGTTCCAGGACCGCCTCGAACAGTGGCCGTCCCGCGGCGAACGAGGGTCGAGCATATTCGGCCAACTCCGCACTGAACGGAACGTGGCGAGACGGGAAGACGAATTGATACGCCGCTAATTCGACCAGTTCACGGCTCGCTCGCAGTCGCTCGCGAACGGTCTCCCAGGGCGGTGTGATTCGCGCATCGGAAACGGAACGCGGTATCACGTCCACGCGGTGACTGGCCGTCACCGTCATCTTCCGATGCGGTTCCTGCACGGAGAAAAACGTCAGCTTATTTCCAAAGTAATCCATGCGAGACGACAGGACCGCCGGTTGTGGCTGAATCAACAGCGTCGTATGCCGACAGTGCTGCTCGGCCGTCGCACGCGGCGTCAGGTGAGCCAGATTTTGACATAATGTCACTGGCGCCGAATATTCGTAGGTCGTGGTGTGGGTGACTTGGTAGAGCATGATTTGGAATGATGAGTAAAGTTACCGACAGGGGTCAGGTCTTCAAACTTCATTGGCTCATTCGGTAATCCAGGGAGGTCACGTCGTGGATTTGTTTGCCACAGATGAAACACGGATTGAACACGGATCAGGACAGGACAGGAGGCAGGGAATTGGAAAACAAGAAGAAGCGGCGGATGGGAATGCCGGAGTACAGTTTTTGCCACGGATAAAAGCAGGGACCAAGCCAGAGGTTAGAAACCGTTACGCACCCTCGTTCCGTTACCTCACTCTATTCTCTTTGCCTTGTTCGCCGTCCTGATCCGTGTTCAATCCGTGTTTCATCCGTGGCTTTGAAACTTACCTCCCCGGAACACCGGAAGAGCCAAATGAAATTTGAAGACCGGCTCCCGGCTCGCGCAAAAACTGCCGTTGTGAAAATTTTACAGACGTGACTATAACCCGCTCCCTGAAACGGAAGGCCGTGCGAAGGATCGCGCGGCGACGGGCTTTTTTCCACGCACGCAGGGAGGCTCAGCGTGAAGAACATCCTCATCGTTGGTATTGAAACAGTTGTCGGAGCGAACTTGGCGGCGACTTGGTCCGATCGTGTCCGAGTCATTGGACTGTCGGCCTTGCCGAAAATCCATGTGTCCGGTTGCGAGACCTTTCATTGCGATCGCAGCAACAGCGACACCGTCCGCAAATGGCTGACTCAGACACAGGCCACGCATGTGATCTATTGCGGCAATGCCGCTCGTTCCGCCTGGGAGTCGCCGGCGAAGTCCCTCGACAATTCCGCTGCTGGCACTTGGGCTGCCGGGGCGGCCGAAGCCGGCATCCACTTCACATTGATCTCCTCCGACGCGGTCTTCACCGGCCCGTGGATGTTTCATGACGAAAACACGGAGGCGTTGTGCGACAGTGCGGAAGCCAAGTCGATCCGCACCACCGAGGACCAAGTGCGCGATGTTTGTCCGAAATCACTGATCGTTCGCACGAACGCATTTGGCTGGAGCCCGATCGGCACCGCCGGCGGCGGTTGGATCGAATCGGTGCTGGCAGCGCTGGAAAACAATCGCCCGATCGACTTGGACCCGATCAGTCACGCGACACCGATCCTCGCCAGCGATTTGGCCGACTATCTGGAAGCGGCATTGGAAGACGAACTGTCTGGTTTGTTCCATATTGCCGGGGCAGAACGAGTCAGTCCGCATCAGTTCGCCCGCCAATTGGCGTCGGCATTTGAACTTGCCGCGCCGCACTCCCGGACGATCCGCGAATTGAAGACTCGTCCCACCGGCTTCGGCCGCGGCGAAACGTCGCTGCAATCTCGCCGATTCCGCGGCGAATACGACTGCACGATGCCGCTTGTTAGCGAAGGCATCTCACGATTGCTGGAACAACATCGCTCCGGCTACCGCGATCGTCTCGCTGGAGAGACTGTTCTTGCCAGCAAAGCCGCGTAGCCCTGCTGCCGGTTCGGGGATCGGGGAATAGAGATTGATGATCAAGGATTGTTGATTTTTGAAGTCAAAGCGTCGGTGTTTCAGGCAGTTTCTTCCTTCAACAATCAACAATCCTTGATCATCAATCTCTATTCCCGAAATCCTTAAGGATCGGCTCAGAAATTACTGTCGGGATTGTCGTCTTTCGCTCCGCGAAAG
>JAYVSP010000279.1:0-3652 GCA_043775215.1 Planctomyces sp.
GAAAGAACCCCATCCGGAACGACTCGCCGGTCTTCTTGCCGTCGTCGAATACGGGCTTCGAGTTGTTGTAGCCCTGCATTCCGTAGTACCAGTTGTCGAGCCCGTATTGAAAATTGCTCACGCCGCCGTGCGTGTCGCCCAAGGCCCATCCGGTGATGAGCACCTTGCGAATATCAGCCTTGTCGTCGCCGTTCGTGTCTTTGAGATAAACCGTCTCACGCCCATCCTGCACGATCGCTCCACCGCGATAGAACGTGATCGCGGTCGGAATCGACAACCCTTCGGCGAAGATCGTGAACTTGTCCGCCTTGCCGTCGCCGTTCGTGTCCTCGCAGATGCGAATGCGGTCGCGGCCCTTCCTCGGTTCTTGCAGTTCGTTCGGATAGTCGAGCGTTTCGCAAAGCCACAACCGGCCGCGCTCATCCCAGTTCATCGAGAGCGGCTTGCCGATCTCCGGATCAGCCGCATACAGCTCGACCGCGAATCCGACCGGCGTGATGAAGTGCTTGATCGACTCTTCCGCCGGTAGCGGTTTCTGCAATTTCTTGACCGGCTCCGCGATCGTCCCCCACTGTTTGCTCGGCGGATAAAACGGGATCACCGAATCAACGTACTCAAACGGCTTCACGTCCTTGCGCGGAGCCGTCATCTCCGGCCGATCCGCAAAGTTCGGCACCTGGCTGACATCGTCGTTGCACGCCCAGCGAATCCCGCGCTCAACGAGGTTCTGAAAACCGGGATTGCCCCACGTTCGCTCGTCGTGCCCCCAAGCCGTGTAGAAGACGCGCCCTTTGCCATGAGTCCGCACCCACGTCCACGGCTCTTGCGCGCTGGGCGAGGTCTCCGACCCGCCGCCCTCCGCGCGAGTCTCCAGCACGACGCGGTCCTTTTCGTTGTGCTTCGTGTGGACATAGGTCTCATCCCAACTCTCGAACCCGCGATAACCCTTCATCAGCGGATGCGACATGCCCGCCTCGGTCGTGACGACTCGAAACGTCCCGGTCCCGTGCCGCTGAAACTGAGCACCCATCAGCGCGACCACGTCATCGTTGTTCCGAAAGCAGTAGCTCGCACAGTGCAGCGGGACGAACGCTTTGCCGCTCGCGACGTAATCGAGCAACGCCTTGGCCTGCGCGTCTTCGATCTTGTCGATGTTCGCAAACAGCACCAGCCCGTCGAATTTCGCGAGCTTCTCGGCATTCAGATCGCCGACGATATCCGTGTATTCCAGCTCGATCCCGCGAGCCTTCATCACCGGCTGCAACTGCCCAAATCGAGCACGCGGCTGATGATGCCCGTTGTCGCCGAGAAACAAGAGCTTGAGCGGTTTTTCCGGGGAATCAGCGATCGTGATTGTCGACAGCATGACAAGAATTGCGCTCGCCAAAGTCAGTCGCCAACAAGCCTTCAGTTCGAAGACAAGACCAGTTTCAGAAGCCAAGATGATCCTCGCATTTCCAAACAAACGAATGTGGGTCAACGAGTCACCGCCAAATCGCTCGAACGCACTCGTAGCGATTTGATTTCGTTGATGATCTCGGGAAGTTGCGACATATCCGCGACACGATGTTGATGGGCATATTCGGGAAGTTCGTCGGTGCTGACCCCCTCGTAGAGCACAAAGATCGGCTTTTCGGCACCCATCGCCATCCCGACCTCAAACGCCGCGTGGCTGGATTTCAGCGAATTTCTCGTGAGCAACACAATCACTGTTTTGGCACGCAACATGGCGTCGCGGACTAAGTCTTGCCACCGCCTGCCCGTGGAATGATCCGCCGACATCCAGACCTTCATCCCCGCGGAAGTCAGTGTCGAAGCGACCAACTGTGCCAAACCACGATCGATCGCGCAATGGCTGACGACGACATCAATTGGCTTGTGACTCATAACGTGTCTTCCGTTTTAAGAGGTCCGCGAGATACGCATCAAATTGGTTGATGTCGAACGCACGTTTTTTCTCAATGATGTCGGGTAACTGATCCGCCGTCGCGTGGAAGAGTATCGGGACGATTCGCTTGCCTGCCATGAACGCCATTCCGATTTCGAGAACAACCCACCGACGTTCCACCGATTGCGGGGTAATGAGCACCAGAACCTCGGAACATTCTTTGATGGACTCACGAATGGATTCGGCAATGTCTCCGCCCCCTTCAATGTCGCGGTCATCACGAAAGGTCACAATACCAGCCGCTTCCAACTTATCACACAATGCGGTGGCGACCCACTTGTCGTAAGTCGAGTGGCTCACGAAAACGCGATAAGGCTCAGAAGCAGAGAGCTTCGCTCGTTTACGTTTCGCCATCGGCCAACCTACTCATTTTGAAAATTAACGGCTTGAATTCTGGTTTCCCAAGGGGAAACATCCTTGAAAAATGAGAACTATGGTTGTCGATTTTCAAGGATAATGCGTGCTTTCACGCCTTCGATGCCGGAATCAACTGACCTCGGCGCTCTCTCGTAGCCCGGCGGCGGTGCTGCTCGGACCAAGACAATGTGGCAAGACGTCGGTGTTGTCGAGCAGACTGGCCGGCAATCCTTTCTCCGGCTGGTCGATGTTGGCCGAGATGACTCTCAACCCCGACTGTTTGCCGAGATGCTCGGCGATCGCGTTGCCGAGGAAGTTGTCATAAGCCTGCTTCTGAGCCGGCTGCTGCTCGTCCCACACGACAACGCGAATGAGCGGCTCGGCGGCGGGCAGACACTGCGAGACGACCAAGATCACGATCAAGGCAAACACAAAACGGTTCATCGCCGCGTCTTCCTTTGGAGTGCGGCGATGCATCGCCGCTTTCATTTGCGGCGAAGCCGCTTTCCGTGTTTGGTCACCATCGAATACAGAAAACGAAAGCGGTTCCGCCGCGATCCAAAGCGGCGATGAATCGCCGCACTCCAAATTTACTCCAGCGTGAACGCCGGCAGCTTCACGATTTCGCCGCCTTTCAGTGCCGACTGGTGCGCGCAGATGCCGACGCAGGTCCAGTTCGCGCTGAGTGTCGCGTTGGGCCACGGGTCGCGGTTGTCGCGCAGAGCGCTGATCATCTCGTTGACCAAGTGCGGGTGCGAGCCGCCGTGGCCGCCGCCTTGGATGAATGAGAGGTGCTCTGAGTCATGAATCTCGGACGGCAGCGTGAATTTGCGGATCGGCTCCGGCAGCAGGTGAGCGTAATCCGGCACGGTGACTTTCGTCGGAATCTCTGGTTCCGGCTTCTTCGCCGTGTGCAGGACGTGCGGTTCGCCTTCCACCAGCGTCCATTCAAACGACTGCTTTGTGCCGTAGACGTCGAAGCTCTCGCGGTACTGTCGAGCGACGTCGTACAGGAACCGCCAGATGTGAGCGGTCACGTCACTGTCCTTCACTTTGATGTGACAGGACTCGACGGCGAATTTGTTGCCGCTCTTCTGAGCGATGTCGTCGCGAACGGTTCCCGAACCGAAGCACGAGACGTATTCCGCTCGGCCATTGACGAGGCCGAGGCACGGGCTGACGACGTGCGTCGCGTAGTGCATCGGGATCATCTTCTCCCAATAGTCCGGCCAGCCGTCCATGTCTTGCGGGTGCGACGCGGCGAGGTGCTGAATCTTGCCAAGCTCGCCCTTCTGGTACATCTCTTTGATGAAGAGAAACTCGCGCGAGTACACGACGGTCTCGGCC
>JAYVSP010000280.1:0-3307 GCA_043775215.1 Planctomyces sp.
CGCTCCCGCTTCCATGACCCAGTCCGAGCCGCCGCCCCCCGCGAGCTGATTGGTTCCGCCGTTCCCCATCAGCTTGTCATTCCCCGCGCCGCCATCGAGCTAATGTTTACCAGTCGTACCACCGGCGCGATGGCTTAATCGTCATTGAGGATTGTGCCCATCGCCGTGGCCAAGGCCAGAGTACTACCGACACTTGGACTTGAGAGCGTGACCAAGAAGCCTTCGTTCTTTTCGAACGCCGCGTCACCGCGGACAAGGATCGAGATGTTCTTTTCTGATTCACCAGCCGCGAAGTCCACCTGTCCCGACGGCAATGTACCACCGAAATCAGCGGCGTCAGACGGATGTGCGCCGCGACCGGTAACGATGTAGGTTGTACTGGCAATGTTCGAGGTATCGCCCGTCCGAACGATCGTGAACACGAACGAAGTGGTCCCATCATTGCCTTCCGATTTTGATGCGGCAGTGGCTTTGATAGAGATTGAGGCATCATCGTTCAGGATTCTTCCCAGTGCAGTCGCTTTTGCCAGAGTGGTTCCTTCGCTTGGATTGGACAACGTAACGAAAAAACCTTCGCTGCGTTCGACTGCGGTGTCGCCGCTCACGTCGATCGTGATCATTTTCACTCGTTCGGCAGGCGCAAAATCGACAGTACCAGACCGTAGCGAGCCACCGAAGTCAGCCGCGTCGGCCGGATTATTTCCTCGTCCCGACACCGCAAACGAAACGCTCGCGGATCCGACGCTGTCGCCGAAGCGAACTACTTTGAACGCAAACTGCGTGAAATCACCTTGGCCTTCGGGCTTTGCAGTCTCGACGGCTGAGATCGAGAATCTCGGCGCTTCGTACTCTGCGGCACCGATATCCACCACGCCGCCGACGACACGCCGATATCCTAATCCGCGCTGATCGAACGGTACGGCTTCGCGCCGTCGGCCATCGCCATCCAGGTCGAGTCCGTCATGAGGAAGCAGCGCATTGCTTCCAGCGTCAATTGCAGGGCCGTCTTTCAACAGTGCAAACGTCTTTGTAGGACCGCCGTGATCTCCAATATTCAAATCTAACACCGTGGCAAGTTCTTCAGATGAGATCCCGACCAAGTTGTGGGATGACTGCGAAGAGATTGGATATCCACTTATGTCGGGAGAGCTAGATGGGAATTCCCTTGAATTGAATGAGGTCGCAGTGTTTCCGGCAACGATACTATTCGTCACTTTCATATTTGAATGAGGGTAATACTGGTCGTCGTCGTACCAAACCAAGTAGTATCCATTGTGGAGCGCGCCGCCAAATTGGCTAATGTTGCCAACGATTGTGCTTTGATCGACAGTGAGAGACGCCCCGTTCGCGCTATCGGCGTAGGCCGCGCCGACTGCTGACCTGTTGCCGCTCAGGGTGCATTCAACGAGCGCCACATGCCCACCGGAATTCATGATCGCCCCTCCAAATCGCTGACTAGAGTTGCCGAGTAATGCACAAGCCACGAGCGTGAGCGTTCCTTGGGTCGCAATTGCCCCGCCGTCTTCTACATTGGCGCCATCCTGAAACGTCAGGTAACGCAATGAGGTCGTGCAGTTGGAGACGCTAAGAATTCGCGAATGGTGGCTACCGCTGATTGTGATTCCATATGGTGTTGTCCCAATAACATCAATATCGCTGCTAATTTCAAGTTGCCCTTGCGTCAACAAAATCGTGGCTGGTCCATTTGCAGTCAGCGCGTGATCGAACTTGATTGTGTCTGCGCCGCGTCCCGTGACGCCATCAACCAATATATCTGTATTCGCAGCTTGAATCGCTTCGCGCAGAGTTACTTGCCCGTCGTTGATGACTGTGTCTGCAAGGCTTGTGACGGTGATGACTGCGGGCAGTTTCCGATCTTCCAGCAATTCAATCGGTTGTTTCCACAAATCAGCGGCAACATCCGCCGCACGCTTCAGCGATACCCCATTCGTCCCACGGCGGCGTGGGCGAGACGAACGCAGCCGCCACCGGCTCCAGCACGAGTCCCACAGCATGGCATCCTTGCCTTTCCCTCGGAGTGCTGCGGCTTCGACGCAGCCCTCCATTCAAGTCCGGTTGAGTTTCGATCACACAAAAAGAGGTCCGAATTGCGGCCGACTCGCGCTTGATAACTTGCCAGGCGAGCGGGGTGGCGTAAGCCCCCCGGTTGATAACACCTCGTTGACCGGGGGCTGACGCCGGCTGACGCCACCCGGCTCGCCTAAGATCAATTCAATGACCACTCGTGCTTCGTCAGCTTTGTGAAGTTGGCGAGTCGTTTGGTTCTTGAATGGAGGGCTGTGTCGAGCCATAGCACTCCAGGGCGCGCACGATCCGCGCAATCGTTGCCATCAGTATCGGCAACCTGACCGGCAAACTTTGACTCGGTTAAGAAACGGGAAAACGGCAGAGTCGCGTGCCGCGCTGGGTTGTCAGCATCGGCCACGAGTGGCGAAACTCCGCTTGAAACTCACGGGGATTGAGATACCTTGGCTCGCCATGAAGATGACCAAACGAATGATCGCTCAAGCTCAGCGGATGCGGGCTGCTCGCTTGCAGTCGCCGAAGCGAACGTCCGCCGCCGCCTACGCGCAGTTGGACCGATTCCTGCGGGCGAACGATACGGAGCCGAGTGGCGAGCGCTCGAGGAATGGTGCCAAGAAGAAGGCTTGATCCTGCCCGCTCGCGTGAAGCCGGAACGGCAAGGTGGACGTGAGCATGATTTGACGCGGCTTGCCGATGGTCGTCTCTGGTGGAAGTTCACGAAGCCTTGGGCGTCTGGCTACGCGGTGGACTTGAGTGGCTCCGAACCGATGCTGCTCCCAGCCAGACCGCTGCAATACTTGGCCCGCTTGAAATTGCAGAACCGTTACTTCGGTGACGCGATGCGATTCGTCGGTATCACTCACAATGCCAAGTCACGCCGCATTGTCATCAGTCAACCAGACATTCAAGGCCGCCCCGCCTCATGGCAGGAGATCGACCAATGGTTTGCGGACCAAGGCTTCGTGAAGCTCAAGGTTCAACGATTGGGAGCCTACGATTCCGCCGCCTTCGCCGGACACGGAGTCGGCGTCTTTGACGTGCGTCCGATCAATGTTGTGATGACCGATGCTGGGACGTTACTCCCCATCGACGTCATGATGCGCCCAATAACGGAACGTCAGACGAAGCGGCTGACATCGCCATAACGCATTTGTCACACAACCATTCGTCCCTCGGCGGCGTGGGCGAGACGAACGCAGCCGCCACCGGCTCCAGCACGAGTCCCACAGCATGGCATCCTGGCCTTTCCCTCGGAGTGCTG
>JAYVSP010000281.1:0-5036 GCA_043775215.1 Planctomyces sp.
CCCCCCACCCCGTGGGTTGTTGGAAATTCGGCGGGTTTGCGAAGCGGTGCGCCAGTTGATACACCATCGCCCGTTTGAATTCGACCATACCGGTCGCGAGGTGCGGAGTGTCCGCGTTCTCGAGTATTTGGGGGCAGGCGCTTCGCGACTGAGTTTGATCGTTTCAGCAGCCGACCCCGCATCTTTCAACAAGTGAGGAGTGACAACTATGTCGATGTACGTCGGCGAAGCTCTGTGCGGCGAAGGCAATGAAGTGGCTCACATCGATCTGATGATCGGTGACAAGGACGGCCCAGTGGGCATCGCGTTCGCAAATGCTCTGTCCCGCCAAAGCGCCGGTCACAGCAACCTGATGGCCGTGCTCACCCCAAATCTACTCGTCAAGCCGGCCACGGTCATGATCACCAAGGTCACGATCAAGGGTGCCAAGCAGGCGGTCCACATGTTCGGCCCGGCTCAGGTCGCCGTCGCTCGCGCCGTCGCCGACAGCGTTGAGAAGGGAATCATCCCCAAGGACCAAGCCGAGAAGCTGGTCATCGTCTGCGGCGTATTCATCCACTGGCTCGCCGCCGACGATCAAAAGATTTTCCAATACAACTATGACGCGACCATGCTGTCGATCGCTCGTGCCATGAAAAACGAGCCATCCATCGACGAAGTGTTGGCCAAAAAGGCTTCCTCCAAGCACCCGTTCTTCGCGGGCTAATCGTTTTTTGCAATGACATCGCAAACCCGGCTTCATATTGAGGCCGGGTTTTGCTTTTGGATATTGACCCATGAAGAAAATCCTGATTCAACTCGACACGGATCCTCTGCCCAGCGTTTTCGACCGAGTTGTCGCCATTGATGCCGGGGTCGACGAACTGTTTTCATACGGCGGCGTCACACCGGAGAACGTTGTCGGCTTGGTTCACGGAGCGATCTTCACGCGCGGCGTGCCGGACCTGAAGAGCACGGCGATCTTTATTGGCGGCAGCAACGTCACGGCGGGCGAACAACTTTTCGCAAAAGTCCAAAAAACGTTCTTCGGTCCAATGCGTGTCTCGATCCTGATGGACTCGAACGGCTCGAACACGACCGCCGCCGCCGCCGTGCTGGCGTGTCGCAAGCATGTGCCGCTCACTGGTGCGACGGCATTGGTCCTCGCGGGGACTGGGCCGGTCGGGCATCGTGCGGCTCAAATCCTCGCGGCAGAAGGAGCCGAGGTGCGCATTGGCTCGCGCACCCGCGACAAGGCAGAGCAGACGTGCTTCGCCATCGCGAAAGTACTCTCCGCCGCGCGAGTCACTCCCGTCGCGACTGGTACCGCCGAGGAACTCGATGCTGCGTGCGAGGGCGTTTCGCTGATCATCGCAGCCGGTGCTGCCGGAATTGAATTGCTCTCGGCCGAACTCCGGGCCAGCTTGAAGTCGCTGAAAGTGGCGGTGGACTTGAACGCTGTCCCGCCCCTCGGCCTCGGCGGCGTCGAGGTTATGGACAAGGCGAAAGGCCGCGACGGTGTAATCTGCTATGGAGCGATCGGCGTCGGCGGCACGAAAATGAAGATTCACAAAGCAGCCATCACGCGCCTGTTCGAGTCCAACGATCAAGTCATCGACACGACCGCGATCTATGCGATTGGACTATCACTATGACTTTTGCTTTCCGATGAGGAAGCCTGCAATGCCAGCCACTTTTGCCAAGTTGATCTCGGCCGCCGAGTTTCAATCCATGCCTGGCGGAGATCGACCGACAGAGCTTGTTCGTGGCCGAATTGTCGAATTGGACTTCGGAGTTCTGCGTCATGGGCAGGTCTGCGCGCAGACCGTTTGCCTGATTGGTCGTCATCTCGACGAACAGAACCTGGGGCACCTCGTCTGCAATGATGTTGGCTTTCAGACGGAGCACGACCCCGATACGGTTCGCGGAATGGATATCGCCTTTTTCAGTTACTCGCGGTATCCGAAAGGCGCGCTGCCGGACGAAGTGATTTCTGTGGTTCCGAATGTCGTCTGGGAAGTCGCGTCGCCGAGCGACCCCTGGGCGCGGCTCCTGCTGAAATCGGCTGAATACCTTGAAGCTGGCGTGGACATTGTCTGCGTTCTCGATCCAGACTTGGAAGTGATTTCCATATTCAGGCCCGATGCACCGCCACAATGCCTACAATCCGCGGATGACTTTCACCTGATTGATGTCCTCCCCGGTTTTCACGTTTCAGTTCGGCGGTTCTTTGAATGAATGCTTCGTCGTCAACTTGCCCGTCGGTCCCATCATTTCCCGTCCAAAACTCAATCGCTCGCCGCCGGCCCGAACTGCTCGCTCCCGCTGGCGATTTCGAGTGTGCTCGCGCGGCGGTCGAGAACGGGGCGGATGCCGTTTACTTCGGGCTGGACTGCGGGTTCAACGCGCGGGCTCGGGCGGCGAACATCGCTGATGAGCAGCTTCCCGAATTGATGCAGTTACTGCACCACCGCGGCGTGAAGGGATATCTGACACTCAATACGCTCGTCTTCACGAACGAGCTGCCGGAAGTCGAACGGCTGATACGTCGCGCGGCGGAAGTCGGCATTGATGCGGTGCTGGTGCAAGACCTCGGTGCCGTGCGGCTGATTCGAGCGATCTGTCCCGATTTGCCGATTCATGCTTCCACTCAAATGACGCTGACGAGCGCCGAAGGCATCCAGATCGCGCAGGAGTTGGGGGTTGAACGAGTCGTGTTGGCTCGTGAGTTGTCGATCAAGGACATTTCGCAGATCGCCGAGAAGACCGACATGCCGCTGGAGGCGTTTGTGCATGGCGCGCTGTGCGTGGCGTACTCCGGGCAGTGTCTCACGAGCGAGTCGTTTGGCGGGCGAAGTGCCAATCGCGGGCAGTGTGCTCAAGCCTGTCGACTCCCTTATGAACTGATCTGTGATGGCAAAGATGTCGACTGCGGCGATCAACAGTATTTGCTCAGCCCGCAGGATTTGGCCGCCTATGCGCTCGCGCCGGAGTTGATCGACGCGGGAGTGATTTCGTTCAAGATCGAGGGTCGACTCAAAACTCCCGAGTACGTCGCAAACATCACGCGGCATTACCGGCAAGCAATCGACATGGCCCTGGCCGGCAAACCCGTTGAATTGTCGGCTCAGCACGTCGAGGAGATGCAGCTTTCGTTCTCTCGCGGCTTCTCGCCGGGATGGTTGCTGGGCGATGACCATAAGATGCTGGTGCCGGCGGTCTCGTCGTCGAAGCGCGGCGTCCTCTTGGGATCTGTTCGCTCGGTCGATCGTGAGCAAGTGGCCATCGAACTCGCGTGCGGTATTGCGGCTGGAGACGGCATCGTCTTTGAAGGTAATCGCGCGAAGAACGAAGAACAGGGCGGTCGCGTTTACGAAGTCTGGCAACGCGGCCGAAAACTGGATCGCCCGATTTCGTCTGGCGTCGTCGAACTGACCTTCCAGCGCGGTGCGATTGATCCGCACGCGCTTTGGCCTGGCCAGCAAGTTTGGAAAACGGATGATCCAAAGTTATCGGCTCGATTGCGGAAGACCTTCACTGGCGCTGACCCGCTGCGCAAGGTGCCGCTCGATCTGTGCGTCGAAGCGATTGTCGGACAGCCGTTGCGAATTGTCGGGCATGCGGAATCGGGAGCCGCCTGCGCGGTCACATCGTCGTCTTCGTTGGAGTTGGCGAAGAAACATCCGCTGACGACGGACATCCTGCGATCACAGCTTGGCCGAATTGGCAACACGGTCTTTGAACTGCGAAGCCTTGAGGCGGTGATCGAAGGCTCGCCGATGATTCCGCTGAGCGTGCTGTCTGAACTGCGTCACGAAATGGTTCGGCAGTTGGACGATTCGTCCGCGCGAGTGGCGGTTCGCCGCATCGTCAGCGAATCGGCATTGGCCGAACTGCGCGAGTGCATCACGTCGTTTCCGCCTTCCTGTCGCCCGGGCTCTTGTAGCCCGGATGACTCACAAGAATCCTCGAATCTTCCGAGCCACAAGGGCTCGGATTACGGACGGGCTCGCGGGAAACTTGTCGCGCTGCATGTTCTTTGCCGAACGCTCGATCAATTGCGAGCAGTGCTCGCACACGGCGAGCGACGGATAGATTGCGACTTCCAAGATATCCGCGAGTACCGCGAGGCCGTGCAACTCGCGCACGAAGCGGGCGCGGAGATTCTGCTCGCAACACCGCGCATTCAAAAGCCGGATGAAGTTGGGTTGTTCCGATCTCTGCTGAAACACGACGCGGACGGCATTCTGGTGCGGAATCTCGGCGGATTGGCGTTCTTCAGCAAATCGTATTCGCTCCCTCGCCCCCGCATCGGGGAAGCGGGGGCGAGGGGACCGGACATGAATAAGACGAGCAACACCGTCTCGCTGGTTGCCGATTTTTCGCTCAACGTCACGAACGAGTTGACGGCTCAGTTCTTGATCGACCGCGGAGCGCGGCGAGTCACCGCCTCCTATGACCTGAACCGCGAGCAGTTGCTCGATTTGGTAGGAGCCTGTCCATCGGAATGGCTCGAGGTCGTGATTCACCAGCACATGCCGATGTTCCACATGGAGCATTGCGTCTTCTGTGCGATGCTCTCGCCCGGAACAAACAAGACCAACTGCGGCCGGCCGTGCGACGATCACAAAGTTCAACTTCGAGACCGCATCGGCATGGAGCATCGCTTGCTGGCCGACGTCGGTTGCCGCAACACGCTGTTCAACGCCGTACCGCAAAGCTCGGCCGAGGTCGTTCCGGAATTGCTCGCTCGCGGCGTGCGGCATTTCCGAGTGGAACTGCTCGACGAATCACCGCAGGACATTCGGCTGGTGCTTGATGCGTATCGCGACCTCTTAGCCGGCAAGGTCGCGGGTCGCGATGTCTGGCAACGGCTCAATGCGGCCAACCGAGTTGGCGTCACTCGCGGCACGCTCGAAGAACGCCGCAACCCGCTGGCGATCTTGTAAGCCAGAGCACCGGTCTTCTGTCTTCAGGCCCGAAGGGACGTCACTCGAAAGCCCAGGGCAACGCCCTGGGTCAACGGGCGCAACATCACCAAAGCCCTGAAGGGGCGA
>JAYVSP010000282.1:0-3169 GCA_043775215.1 Planctomyces sp.
CTCATTTCAGATTTTGTGTTTCGGATTTCCTTTGGATTTGGTTCTTCGGATTTAGGATTTTGTGTCAGGAAAACAACGCCTTCGGCGTTAACGATGTAAATGGCGCGAAAGTCAACGAGCCACGCAGCACGCGCTTCCAGCGGCGTTGTCGGAG
Organism: Planctomyces sp.; assembly: GCA_043775215.1. GTDB lineage: Bacteria > Planctomycetota > Planctomycetia > Planctomycetales > Planctomycetaceae > SXKJ01. The sequence continues at coordinate 155 of JAYVSP010000282.1, forward strand.
AGGCCAGCAGGTGCAGCGTCGGCGAACGACCTTTGCGAACATTATTCCAATACTCCCGCCAAGCCTTCGCCGATTTGCCTCGGCCCTGGCTCGCTTGGGCTTCCTCAAAGGCGGGAATTGACCAGAGAGGGCACAAGGCAACCAGGGAGACGTTGCCTTGCTCAATGTCGCAGCTTTGCGTCATGACAATGAGGTCCGCCTGGTCCGCTTGAATGACGCGCGTCTCATTGGACTGCGCGGCGAAATCTGGCGGGAACTCTGGAATCCAACATCCAGGCAGCCAATCCCCCTGCCGCAATTCCGCTTGATTGATGGTAAACCAGAACGGGTTCATAGTCGGCTATTCGTCTTCTAAAGCGTGAACCATCGGTTTCAGCGAGCCACGTTGAGTCACTCGAATCGTGACCTGTCCGGCACGCTTGAGCGGCACCGATCCATATTCCAGATCTTCCCAGTGCAATTCGTCGGCATCAGTGTCGGCAGGTAGGCAAACCGTTTGAAGTTGTTCCGGAAGTGATGCAACATCAACAGTTCTTTCGGGCCGACACGAATTCGGCGACAAGGACGTCAACTCTCGCAATCGAAGCCTCAACAGCAGTGCCCACTGCTTCCGCTCTTCGGGCGATGCCTCGGCAACCGCTTCCGCAGTATCAGGGTCTAACTCAATCGACATTGTGGCGGCAACCATTGTTGTTGCTTCCTTTGAATTCTGCGGCGCAGTCAGAACCATCTTCAACGATGCCAAGGTATCTAGTTCGTCCGTCCGAGTGAATCCTGAATCAACAATGACGACATCAATGCCCGGCGAGTATGCGGGATCGCCTCGAACGACTGCGCGTGGAAAGGGCCGAGGCCCGGCATGTAGCCGCCACAGGTGGCGAGCACGATCACTGGACATTGCCAACCGCCGTTCGTCCGCCAGAACATGCTTCGAGTTCTGACATGATCTGATTGAACGCCAGCACGACAATGGCGGGAAAGTGATGTTGCCGCATCTCGGCGACAACTCGCGCGAACATGGCATCCACGGCAATGACCTCCGTGCCATCGACGTGCTCGACCGGGATGCCAAAGAACTCGCGCGTCGTCGCACCGAGTTGTTCGCGGGTAGCCGCGATGTTCTTGCCCGCAGTCGTCAACTCAGACTGATTGCGTCCCGCGCACGGTCGGGAGAAGGCCTTCGCGGCTGTAATATCCGCTTTCTTTTACCGTTCTCCGACTGATAGGTCGCCGCAATTTGCGACTCAGCCTTCGTTCTTCCAGAGCGGGCGACGAGATTCGAACTCGCGACGTACAGCTTGGGAAGCTGTCACTCTACCACTGAGTTACACCCGCAAGAGGCCGCTAAGTTAACCCGCCGAGTTGGCTTGTCAAGCAGTCTGGCCAACGACCGCCGCGCGTTACGGGACTTGCAACCGGTCGCGAGGAATCTCCAGCGACCAGACTTCGCTGCTGAGTGGTTGCGCGTGACCGCCGGCGATCCACAGTTTGTCTTGAAAGACGAAGGCAGAATGCTCGTGCCGTTCTTTCCAGATGACGTCGGACTTGAGCTGCGTCCAGTCTTTGCCGTCCTGTGAGTACCAGACGTCGCCCCAGTTCTTTGACGGGTTGTTCGACCAGCCGCCGAGCACCCACATCCGGTCGCGATACACGACCGACGAGAACCACAGCCGCGGCGACCAGGCAGCGTGCTCCGTCACTTGCGTCCAATGCTCGCCATCTTCTGAGCACCAGACATCATTGACCGCGTGATACTTCGGGACGTAGTTCCCGCCGCCGAAGACATACATTTTGCCGTTGAGCACCGCCGCTTGATGATAGGCTCGCGGAGACCAGCCGGCATTCGCAGTGGCCAGTGTCCACCGCTTGCCATCGCTCGAAGACCAGACGTCGTTCTTCAGACTCTTGTCGTCGCCGAAATAATAATTCTCGGTTCCGCCAAGCATCCACATCTTCCCTTTGAACTCGACGACCGCGGCGGCGATGCGCGGCGTCCAGCCCGCGTTGCCGGTCGTCTGTTCCCACTTCGCGCCATCGGTCGACCACCAGACTTCATTGCTCGCGGAATGCCCTGGCAGGCGACCGTTGTACCAACCTCCCATGAACCACATCTTGTCCTGAAAGACGAGCGTCATCGGCAGATCACTGTGTTTCCACGGAGCTTCTTTTTCGACGAGCTTCCACGTCTTGCCGTCCGGCGAACTCCACACATCGCGCGGTGGAGCTTTGAGCGATTCGAACCAGCCGCCGAAAATCCACAGTTGGTCCTTGTAGACGACTTCTCCCTGCGAGTCTCGCGCCTGCCAACCGGCGTTGTCCGTCACCTTAATCCAGTTCAGAGTCTTATCTTCCCCACAGGCCACTGCCACGCTCAGCAAAACGCTCAGGCAGATGACGTTCGACCATTTCATAGCCACACTCCGCACTTGTGTTTGAAGAAATCACCCACCGGCCTCGCGCGGACTCGGAATCGGTTGAGAGTCACTGCGTCCGGATCAGGCGGTGGGACGATGTCATTTGCCGCTGCCGAGTCGTTCGTAGTAACGGCGTGTCTTTTCGGAATACTTCGGCGGGACCGGGTCGCGATCCAATGGGACGATCGCCTGCTTGGATGTGCGACGCAGCAACTCGTCGGACACGCGGTTCGACAGTTCGACGAGTGGTTCGGCAACGTTGACTCGAATGAGGTTCCAATTCGGGTCTTTCGAGTGCCGCTTCATCTCGGCTCGGATCGCGCGGGCTTGGTCGCGGATGCGAGCGGCTTCGGCACGCAGTTCAGGATTGTCCACCAATGCCTCGCCGACAATTTCGAATTCCCGTTCGACAGCCGCTCGAAAGAATTCATCCCGGACGTAGTCTTCTTGCGTGCGGCCTGTGGTAAATTTCAGGACCAACCGCGCGGCCTTGAGCATGTCTTGCAATGACTTTCGTGGATCATGCGGCATAGATCACCTGACGGCATTGATCGACTCCCTTGCGGAAATAGGGATTGCGAATCGCACGATCCGCCACCAA
>JAYVSP010000283.1:0-9557 GCA_043775215.1 Planctomyces sp.
GGCCGCTGGGACGCGCCACACCATCAAGCGGGCCGCCTGGGTTGCCGACCATCTCCAGATTCTCGGTGATCAGATACACGATGTCGGTATCATCCAACCGGGCAGTCGTCGTCAGTCGATCGACCAATTGACCGAATAGCGTTGTGATGCGAATAAACATGCCATTGAGCGTGTTGCCGGTCAGAAGATTGCCGTGCAGGTCCGGCCCAATGCGGTGCCGCGAATCATCAAAGCTGTCTGGATTGCCCGACATGGCCGGACCAGCACTGTTCGTGACTGTATTGAAGGCGACCGTCGGTCGGGCGGTGACGAGATAAATCGGTGCGAAAACATCCACCACCGAATCCACGCTGACCTGCCCACCGCCGTAGCTGATATCGGCATGATTGACGTAGTTCAGAAAGATGCCGCGATCGGTCCTGTTCGTCGCGGCGTCAGAGGCGACGAAGTCCGAGTCCTTGCGGAACACCAGTCCGCCCCAGTCGCCCGCGGTGGCACCATCGGTAATGCCGTCGCTGTCGCCACCAATCAAGTCGTTCTCGTAGGTCGTGAAATAGACATCTTGGCGCGGGGTTCCCAGTACCTGCAACGCACTTCCACTGCGATCAATTCCCACCGCGGAGGTACCCGCGTCAATGACCGCACTCTGCGATTTGATGACCGCACCCGAGTCGATCTGCACGACGACGTTCCGGGGAATCTGAAACGTCGAGCCATCCTCGAGCGCTGCGAAGGAATCGTTCTGACCCAGCAGGTAGGACCGGTTGTCTTGCACAGTCAGGATGTCGTTGTCGATGCCACCGTTGCCCACGATGCGAATCGCCGTCCCGGGCGTCGCCGCGGCGACAGCCAAAGAAATTAATCCATAGGGATTGGCCAAGGAGCCATTTTCCAAAGCGCTGCGAACTGCTTGACCAGCGCCATGCGTCACGTTGTCCACAGTTCCGTTAATCGAACGATCAACTCCGAGAATCTTGTTGACGGTGTCGATCGACATGACCCGCATTACTTCGTTTTCGATGCGGATGTTGAAGCCGGGCATCGATGGAAACATGGTCAGATCATTCACCTGGGCCGTCGTCTGAGTCGCCGTCATCGGCGACGCCAGATTGGTCACAACGGTCTTGTCGACGTAGATCGTGTTGGCGCTTTGGAACGCGAACTCGTACATGCCCCCGGGTTGCTTGTCCGCGTCGCCATCAAATTTTTGTCCGGTGATATCCTGCAACGAGGCTAGTCCCGTTGCGGCGAGCTTCAACTGGAGTTGATACGTGCCGTCCGAAGTGCCATTGAAGCCTGTGTCGGAAACGGTCGGGTCGTAGTCGGTGTTCCCGGTGCTGCTGACGCCGAGGAAATAAGTTCCTGGTGTCAACTCCATTTCGATGAAGGCATCATTGCTGAAGTAGTCGTCGTTCTGCGCGATCAGCGTCTTCGTGCCAGTCAGTTCTTGGCGGTACAGACGCAGTGCGGAATTCAGCAGACTGGAAGTCGCCAATCTTTCGGCCACGATTTCCGCCGAGAACGTGCCTGTCTGAGCGACCGCGAACTGGTACAGATCGATGTCCGTGCCGCTGTTGGGGTTGATCCGCCGGCCGTGAACGATGTCGTTGTTGCCGGGATATTGATCTTCTCCTGCAGTGCCGTTGCCTTGCACTGAGCGAATGTCATAGGAGTGTCCCAACCCAATCGCATGCCCAATTTCATGCAGCGCAATCCCCATCCAGCTTCCACCGAATTGATTGTCCTGTGCCGTGAAATTCAGGAAGGAATTCATCAGGGCAACGCCACCACCAGCGATGCCGCCGATTGCGCCGACCGGAATAGTCGGTTGAACGGCACGCGGATCACCGGTCACGATGCCGATGCCACCGCTCGTGACTTCCGCCACCTCGAACCCATACAGGCTGGCATAAATCTCGAAGATTTCGCGGGCTCGGTCTTTTTGGTCCGATGTGATCTCGTTGAACAGCGTGTCGCCCTGCGCGTTGACGCCATAGGTCACCGGGAAGGAGAACGACACCGTTCCCAACGCACCTGGAGCCGACGGGGTTGTCCCGGCACCGGCACCGTGACTTTCCGCGGGAATCTCGCGATGACCGGGCTCGTCAGAACCACCAGCCGGCGGCGGCAAGGGAATGGTTGATGACTGAGTGGTATCGATTGCCGCCTGAAAGGTCTGACCGCCGACACCCAACGTGCCAAGACTGGTCGCCGTCGCATAGCTGCTATTGTTGTCGCCAGCGGAAAAGCCGGCGGTGGTCGAAATCGTTACGCGATACGATCCAGTCGTGCCGCCTGCCGTCGTGCCGACATTGTTGACCGTGTAACTCGCATTCACGCTGTTCGACACGCCGACGTAATAGATCCCCGCGACTCCAGGATTGAAGTTGAGGATTTGGTCCTGAGCACCGACGACCACACCACCATTGTCAAATGCAATTGCTGAACCTGAGCTGTTGAATAGGCGGACCGCCGAATTGAGACTCGCGCCAGGCACCACGGTGGCCGTGATCGATGCACCGGCGTTGACCTGAATCTTGTAAAGGTCATAGTCCAGATTGCCGCCCGCATCGCCAATGAAGGCAACTTTTTGATAGGCCGTCGTTGCGAAGACGGTGCCCACGTTGACCGCAGTCGCCAGCAGGTTGTTGCTTTCTTCCGACTCGCCGACCAGCAACTTATAGGTGGCGTTTGCTAACGGAGTGCCAAAGTCCAGCGTCGTCGTATGGTTCAGACCATCATAGACGAGGCTGGTCGGCATCAGGATACGGTCATCGCCAGTGGCCAGCGAACCGTTCGTGTCAACCAATTGGTAAAAACGAATATCCTGCGCCAGCGTCGCATCGAGGCTGTCCTCGTTGAAGTAGACGTTGACGAGATTCCGTCGCTGCTCGATGCCGCCGGCACGCGTTGTTAGCGCGGATGTAGTGAGCAGATTGGATTTGACCCTCACATCAAACGCGCCGCCGACCACCGTGACAGTCGCACTGCTTGATGTGGCGGAGATATCGGGATTGGCAAGCGTGGCAGTATTGATGGCCGTGGCGATGGATGCTGCGATGATGCTCGTCGCTTGGCCGCTGGTAAACGCAATCGCGGTATTACCCGTCCGCACGCCGCCGGTGCTATTGAATTCAAAAGTGAACAGCGAACTGCCCGTGCCTGGATCGACCGTGATCGTATCACCGTCGATTAGATTCGCGACGCTGTTGACCGTGATGAATTGCTGGCGCAAGACCGGCTGCGGTACGACGCCTGTGACGGTGGCTCCCAAGTCGAGCGCGACGTTCATGAAAGTATCTTGCCCACTGTTGACCGCTTCGCCGCCAACGTTTGTCAGCGGTGCCGAGCCGGTGCCGATCACCTCGAACCGATAAGTGTCATTGTCGAGTGCTGTCGCAAAACGATAAGTCACCTCACGGTTGTTCGACTCCAATCCGCGATAGCCGGGAGCGACCGCCGGATCGGCACCGCCCAACGGAACGATCGTGCCGTTGGCCAGCGTCGTGAGATCGGTTGTGCCCAATCCTTGGACGAGTTTCGCCGTGATCAGCGCATTGCCTGTCAGGGCCGTGATCAAGTCACTCGCTTTCGTCTTAGCGGCGGCATTGTTGTTGAGTGTCACGGTGATTTGATTTCCGGACACACTGACCGTGGGCGCGGCGTTGCTGGAACTGAGATTCGCTTGGTTGAACACCAGCGAAATGTCATTGCCACTCAGGCCCTGCGTCTTGGCGGCGAACTGCATGAGCAAGTTCACGCTCGTGTTGGTTTGGAAACCCGATACGGTTGATGCCGTCAATGCGCGATCGGTGCCAGCCAGGCGAATCAGCGTGCCGTCGATCACTGAAGATAAGTTGGTCGTACCCAATCCGACGGGAATCGACGCGCGAACCAACAGGCTGGCCGCGGAATTGGTATTGATCGCATCCGCCAATGTCTGAGCCGTCGTCGGCGTGGTGGCGTTCTCATTGAGTGTAATTTCGATGCGTTTGCCGACGACGCTGATCCGCGGCGCCGGATCAGTGCCACTGAGATTCAAGCGGTTAATTTGCAGGCTGATGTCATCACCACCCAGCCCCGGCTGATTGGCCGTGAAGAGCATCTTCAGACTGTTCGCGCCGAAACTGTTAATTGCCGAGGCCGCTCCCGCTCCCGAAAGCTGAAACGTTCCAAGCAATCCGGCCGGCCCGCTTGCAAGGTTTGTGGAAGCGCTGCCCCCGATCAAAGACACGCTGAGCAATCGCTTGGCTGTCGCATTCGTGGCGGCGAAATCAATGAGGTTCTGAGCGGTCGTGCCGGTGGAGGAGTCCAACGTCAACGTGAGAATTCCGCCGTTGAGCGCCACGCTGGGACCGGTCCCGGTGGCTGCGACATTCACATCTAACTGAGCACCATTGTCGTCAGGCCCCAGTCGCTGAGCACCGATGCGCAGGACGGCGCCACCGTTCGTACTCAAGTCAGTCACGACGTTGGCTGGAGTGAAGGCACCGTCGTAACCCGCACCGACGACGTGAATCGCCCCCAAAGTTGCCGCAGAAAGGGTTTGCCCAGGACTGAACTGGAAAGTCAGCTCGCGCGGCGCCTCAGTCAGAGTGGACCCATCGGAAAGAAAGACGCCCGTATTCGGCGACACCGAGATAAAACTCGGTGGCGTCAGGACGCATCGCTCCTCCAACTCTTCGGCACGCGCTGAAACTACGAACGGGCCGTGCAATAAAAGTTGGCGTTGTTTTGAGCGGAGGTACTTCCGACGGCGAAACTTTGACAAGCCGATCCGACGGGACACTGAGCGCAACCAAGGTGTAAAGAACATTAATCTCAGCCTCTACGATAAAGGGCGGGAGTCATCTACTTCTTCGGAATCACAGCCACGACTTCTACTGTGACAGATTCCAATTCTGGCAGGATTGGCAAGCCAGATATGACGCTGCCGAATAAGCTCTGCGGAGCGGCGAAGAGGATCATGACGACGAGCCAAATGCAATGAAGGCTGCCAAGTCAAGAACGACATTCGCCGACTCCGCAGTTGGACCATGTGCGGACGAACTACGTGCCGGTTCTGCTGGCCCGCAGAAATCGACGCCAATCCATGGCCCACTCACCGTCCAAACGGCTGGAGTCAATGGGCAGCAAAGTACACACCCTTAGAGGCGGGCGAAAGATGATTGTCCGCAAGAATCCGATTCTGCCGGCCAAAGTCATGTCGGCCGGAAAACTACTGAATTCTGAGCACACGCGACGAGACGCGGCTCAACTCGGCCGGGCAGACTTTCACATCAGTCGTTGTCCAGAATCGTTCCGATCCCCTGCGAATTGGCGAATAGGGCGTTGAGCGCGTTGCTGAGACCGAGCGAGAAAGCCTTGCTGAGTTGTTCGTGGACCGAGTCTCCCAGGATCGACACAGTGATCGTTTTGGTAGTCTCGCCGGGATTGAACGTGAGGCTTCCATTGGTGCTGTTGTAGTCGCTACCGGCGGTGGCCGAGCCGTTGACCGTGGCATAGTCCACGGTCACCGCCAAACCGCTTGCCGCCGACAACTTGACCGTGAAGACCACATCGAGAGTGCCGCTATTCCCTTCGGTCACAGTCAGGTTGCCGATTGACAGTTTAGGAATCGCATCGTTGTCGGAAATCGTGCCCTTCCCCCGCTCCTGCCCCACGGCGAGCGTCGCATAGTTGGGACCGCTTAAATTGACGAAAAACGATTCGTTGACTTCGTCCAGTGCATCGCCAACGACGGACACGCTGATGGTCTTGCTGATTTGGCCCGGAAAGAACGTCAGCAAATTACTCGCGGATGTGTAATCCGCAGTAGCAATCGCGGTGTCATCTTCCGTCGCGTAGTTGACCGTCACTGGCAGGCCGCTGGCGGCGGAGAGTCGCACTGTGAAGATTGCCTTCACTGTGCTTCCGGTTCCTTCCGTCACGGTTTTGTTGTCGATCGTCAGAGTCGGCGTCGCGTCGTCGTCGGCGATCATGCACTGACCCTGGTTGTCGGAAATTGTCGCATTGAAGGGAGCCGACAAGTTCATGAAGAAGTCTTCGTCCAGTTCATCGCGTGTATCGCCGATGATCGAAATCGAAAGAGTCTTACTGACCTGGCCGGGAGAGAACAACAGCGTGCCTCGCTTGGAGAGGTAATCACTTGCGAGTGCCGTATCATTGGCCGTCGCGTAATTCACCTTGACCGGCAAGCTGCTGGGCCCAGAGAGACTGACTGTGAAAACGGCGGTCACCACGCTTCCGGTTTTTTCCGAAACGATCACGTCGCTAACGGACAGACCAGGTGACAACTCGTCGTCCAAAATCGTACAAACGCCCTGTTTGTCCGCGATCGACGCGTTGGTCGCCGAGGATAAATTGACGAAGAACGTTTGGCTGGGTTCATCGAGCGAATCGCCGATGACTGGCACGGTGATGGTCTGAGTAGTCTGGCCGGCTGAGAACGTCACTGTTCCACTGGCGGCCGTGTAATCGTCCGGGCTGAGCGCCGTGGAATTGGCCGTCGCAAACTGAACCGTGACCGGAACGCTGCTGGCTGCCGAGAGGCTGACTGTGAAAACCGCATTGACCGCACTGCCAGTCCCTTCGGTCACCGCCACGTCGTTGATCGACAATTTTGGGATCCCGTCATCATTGGTGATCGTCCCTTTTCCCTGAGCATCATTGATCAAGGCGTTGGTGGCTCCGCTGAGGTTTACAAAGTAAATCTCGGAAGCTTCGTACAGCGCATCGCCGATGACAGCGACCGTGATGGTCTGGGTGGTCTGTCCGCTAGCAAATGTGAGCGTGCCGGTGTTGCTGTTGAAATCTTCGCCCGCGATGGCAGTGTCCTCACCGGTTGCGAAGTCGACTGTCACAGGCTCTCCGCTGGCGGCTGACAATGTCACGGTGAACACGGCATTCTGCATGCCATTATTTCCCTCCAGGAGGGAGACATCGTTGATGGACAAAGTCGGAGCCAGATCATTGTCAGCGATTGCTCCCACCGCCAAGTCGTCGTCGATACTGGAATTGGTGGCATTGCTGAGTCTAACGAAGAACTGCTCAGTGGACTCAAACTTCGAATCGTTGACGATTGCGACGGAGATGATTTTGGAGGTCTCTCCAGGCGAAAACGTCAGCGTACCGGAGTTGGCCAAATAGTCGCTGCCGGCGAGGGCCGTGTCATCCTCCGTGGTGAAGTCCACGGTCACGGTTTGACTACTCGGCGCGGCGAGCGTGACAGTGAACTTGTAGACGAGATTCGGCGCTTCGTACGCGGCGGGGACGACGTCGCCACCGATCGAAAGGCCGGACGACTGGCTGACGGTCACGTCAAACGTATCCGACGCCGTGTTTCCGTCGGCATCAGTCACCGTGACGGTGACTGTGGAGGTTCCAATCTCATTGGCGACTGGCGTGATCGTCAACGTTCGACTGGCTCCACTGCCGCCAACGACAATGTTCGCTTTAGGAAGGAGCGTCGTGTTTGACGATGCAATCGAGACGACCAAGTTTCCGGCGGCAGTTTGCGCATCGCCGATGGTGAACGAGATCGGAGCGAGAGCGGTCCCTTGAGTCGTGGACTGATTGGCGATGTCCGTGATCGTGGGAGGCGTGTTGTGGATATCGAAGAACACGGTCACCGGTTCGGAGATCGACGACACTTTGCCACCGGTCGGGGCGCTGTTGTATTGCGGGCCAACGGCATACGGAAAGATGCCTTCTCCAGCGGCATTAATCGTAATGAAATAGGCATAGGTGCCGTTGGGATAATCCGGCGTTTTCGTGAAGCGACCGTTATAGATATCGAGCGTCCCCAATCCGTCGACAGTCTCGTAGTCCTCAATGTACGCGCCCAAAGGGAATGACGGTGAGACGTCCGGCCCCCATTTGCTGGACGGCAAATCCATTACTCCCTGTGCGTTGATCGACGCGCTGCTGCCGAAGTGTAGTTTTGCCGCCCAATCGTCAAGGCTGTGCCGCTGCGTGATGTTTCGCAACTGATAGTTGGGCGCCATACGGACGATCGCGCTGCTGGAGTCGTTCGGGTCCGTGTAGCCATAGGGGCCATAAACCGGATTGCCATCCTTCGCCCAACCTAGAATTGGCGAATGGTGCAGGCCGGTGGTCTTTTCTTCGTAATTGTGATCGTCGTCGTTCGCGTGCGTATCAGTGCCCGTGTCGACATCGTCATGTGGAAAATAATTCGTCGTGCCAGTGAACACGATGTTGTCGCCGAGCTGTGCTCGCAGTGCCGTGGGATTTTCGTGGTAGTGATATTCGCCGTTTTGCGGCTGATGACCGTGAGCATGATCGAAGGTCACTTCTTCGGCGTAGTTCGCGTCGCGTTGCCAGATGCCGTCACCGCTCATGGCAACGTCGGTGCCAGTCGACTGTTTGTAGGAGTAAGAGTCCAGCGAGTTGAACATCGCAACGCCATTCACAAACAGCCCGATCTCTCCCAGGCCCGTCGCCGTATGCGTCGTGACTGCTACGGGAACGCGCGGAATCTTGAAGATCAGATTTTGATCCGTGGGATAATTGGGGAAGACGTTCGTCTGCGCGGCATTCAGATACCACGGCCCCATCACGTAGCTCGCCAGATCAGGCGTCTGCACGTAGACCGAACTACTCGAATAGCTGATCTTTTGAATGTCACTCAAGTCGGCTACCGGGACACCCGGCCAAGTCGTCGTCGCGCCCGCTGCGACATTGTTTCCGTCAATAATTTGAGCGAATTCCGTGAGGTCGCCTTGCATCCACGAATCGAGTTCCGCCGTCAGCAGCCGTCGGTCTTCCAAACATTCAATTTCTACCGCGTACTGGCAGATCAAGTGCTGCCGAGCAAGCCCTGCCGGGCGCAAAAGAAGACGACGACGAGCCAAACGAAACGAATGCAGCCACGACAAAAACAACATTAGTTTTCTCCTCAGGATGATCAGATGAAATCAATGTGACGACCTACGTTGTTGGGACGGATCTGGCACTAGAACCAAGAACGGGAAGCACGGGTAGTACTCAACAGGAATTGTCCAAAATTTCCAAGGCTCTTCGCGATTCCCGCAACTCCCGAGAAGCCCAGTAGTTACTGAGAGTCCACAGCACTCGCCGAACATGGCGACAACAACAAACACCAGACACACACACTCAGACCGCCAAAAATGAAAAAAAAAATGATCGACTCACGGCTCCACAACTTCTCAAGCAAGCGAGTTTGGGAGTTTTTCGCTCAAGGGAAGGTCGTCGGTTGAGCGCAATCCGGATTTATTCACGTCACATAAACACCTGAAGCGCAAGCGAGGGACTAGCCGCGGCTTCAAGACTTAAATCACGGGTTGTGAGAGGCAAGGCGTCAGCCCCGCTGATCTTCACTAAGGACCGGCGCATCAATAACTGTCGTAGCCGAAGTCGCCAGACTTCGGATCTGAACTCTGGCGAGTTCAGCTACATCGGACAGTTATTTCTGCGCAGGTCCTAATGACTTCTGGTTGTTCTGCCTTCATGAGCGAAGATCAGTGGAGATCAGCGTTCCTGTTTTCTAAGTCCGTGCTCCGGTCTTCTGTCTTCAG
>JAYVSP010000284.1:0-3525 GCA_043775215.1 Planctomyces sp.
TCTGGCCTCTGGCCTCTGGCCTCTGGCCTCTGGCCTCTGGCCTCTGGCCTCTGGCCTCTGGCCTCTGGCCTCTGGCCTCTGGCCTCTGACCTCTGACTTCTGACCTGGACCCTTTCTGGCCGCCAGTCGTATAAACCCGCCCCCTTCTGACTTCTGACTTTTGACCCACTGACCTTTGCCCATCGGGAGCCCCCGTGTCGGGCCAACGATTTCGTCACCAACTGCGATGTCTCGCCGTGTGGTGCGCATGTGGTTTCTGCGCACTGGTGCTACTGCTGCGCGCAGAGTTGAGCGCGGACAATGCGTTCTTGGAAGCGGGTTCCACCGCGCCGGTTGCGATCTCGGCGGACTATGCGACCGAGGGGAAGACCGAGGACGGACAGAAAGCGTTCGTTTTGCGCGGGCATTGCCGAGTTCAGCAGGCCGATACTGTCGCGACGGCTCAGCGGATGGTCTTGTGGTTGTCTTCGGCATCGGGCAAAGAGTCGATCGCCGCATATCTGGAAGACGAAGTGCGTGTTGAGCAAGTCGGGCAGTCGGATCAGCAGCCGAACGCCTTTTTGCAGTTGAGTACGACTACTGGAGGCGTCGATTCGCAGTTCCGTTTCCGAGCCACAAACGAGGCAGTCGAGCAAGATGCTTTGTTTCAGCGAGCACTGGCCCGTCGACGGTCAGTGCAGCGCACGGCCTTGACGCAGACTCAGTACGCTGTGCCATCGCAGGAGCAGATGGCTCCCAGCTTGCGTCAGTCGCCATCCAGTGACCGGTCGCGGCGAATCCGCATCTCGCCGCGCAGTGGAATGGATTTCAACATTCAAAGCCAGAAGTCAACCAACACCGTTCCGCCGGAACAGATCACGATCCTGACGGGCGGCGTCAATTTGATCATTGAAGGGATTTCGAGTTTTGACGTCATCGACCTGTCGGCCGATCGCATCGTCATCTGGACCGAGGCGAACGAGGCGAATCAATTCAGCCCGGACATGGTGCAATCTCAGGACTCGCAGTATCAGGTTTATCTGGAAGGGAACATCGTTGGCCGGCAAGGGAACAATGTGTTGCGGGCGGAACGGGCGTATTACGACGCTCGCGAGGATCGCGGCCTGCTGCTCGACGCCGAGTTGTCGATCAAGCCACCGGAACTCGGCGGGCAACGGCTGCGTGTGCGGGCGGAGAAGTTGCGGCAGAATTCTCGCAATGAATTTCATGCATCCAACGCTTGGACAAGCACCAGCCAGTTCGGCCAGCCGGGCTATCGGATTCAGGCCAGTGACATTTTCCTGGAAACGTATTACGCCGAGCCGCTCGAACTGCCGCAGCTCGGCGGCGAGATTGACTCCAGCCGCTTCGACCCGGTCACTGGAGCGCCGCGCTACCGCGAGGTGCCGTACGTCACCAGTCTCAATAATACGTTCATATTGGACGAATACCCGCTGTTTTATCTGCCGTACGTCGCTGGCTCGGCGGAGGCAAGCAACGTTCCGATCCGCAGTGCGACGTTTGCATCCGATCGCGTCTTCGGACAACAGCTCCGTACAAAATGGGATCTCTTGCAATTGCTAGGTGTCGAAAAACCGGCCGGAACGAACCTCGATCTGAACTTGGATTTTCTCAGCAAGCGAGGACCGGGTGCCGGCCTGGATGGCTCGTATCTCACGCACGACTTATTCGGCACCTCCGGCACATCGTTCGGCGAAGGAAAAGCCTATTACATTTACGACCATGGTCATGACCGAATGGGGTTTGACCGGTTGAATCTCGATCCACCGGAAAACAATCGCGGCCGATACACGTTTCGGCATCAGCAGGACATGTCCGATGGGTTCAAGCTTCTCTTCGAATCGGGCTACCTCTCCGACCGCAATTTCCTCGAGCAGTTTTATGAGAGCGAATTTGACACCGGCAAGGACATTGAATCGGTTTCCAGGCTGACTCAGACGAATAACAACTTGCAATGGGGCTTGCTGCTGCGGACGACTCCGTTCGAGTTCGAGAACAACACCGCCTGGCTTCCGCGTGGCGATCTCACTGTCCTCGGCGAGCCCCTATTGGACGGATGGCTGTCCTGGTCCAGTCACACGATGGCAGGTTACGCACAACTCAATCAAGCCGATCCGCCGAACATTCCGGGCGACTTGTTCTCGCCTCTGCCGTACTACGCCGACTTGACCGGCGGAGTGGCGATGACTCGGCATGAACTCTCCGCGCCGCTGAACTTCGGAGCGTTCAACGTCGTTCCGTATGCCTGGGGCGAGGCCGCCGGCTGGTCCAACGACTTCACGAATGACAGCCTCAGCCGTGTGGTGGGCAGCGCGGGCGTTCGAGGCAGCATCATGTTCTCGAAGGTGCTGCCCGAGGTTCGTAGTCGCATCTTCAATCTCAATGGCTTGAATCACAAAATGGTCTTCGACTTCGATTGGTCCATCACCGAATCCAATCGAGACATCAGCCTCATCCCGCAATGGAACGAGTTCGACGACAACTCCCAAGAACGCTTCCGCGAACGACTGCTCGTCAACACGTTCGGCGGCGTGCTACCTCCTCAATTCGATCCGCGCAACTTCGCGATCCGCAGCGGCGCAGGAAGTAGCATCACGGCTCCGTATCACGAGTTGGTCGGCGACATGAACGTTGTCCGCTTAGGTTGGCGGAATCGCTGGCAGACAAAAGTCGGGCCGCCGGAGCGCTTGCGGATCAAAGACTGGATGACTCTGGACTTGGATGCGTCCCTGTTCCCGAACGCCAACCGAGACAACTTCGGTCAAACAGCAGGTTTGCTGGGAGCACGTTATGCGTGGCACGTTGGAGACCGCACCTCGGTTCTGTCGAACGCCTATTTCGATCTGTTTGGCGGCGCGATGCAATTGTGGAGCGTCGGTGTGCTGAACCAACGCAGCACCCGCGGCAGTATCTACACCGGCATCCGCCAAGTGAAAGGTGAGGGATTCGAAAGCCGAATCCTGAGCTTTAGCTCCAGCTACGCGATGAGTGACAAATGGATCTCGACCTTGGGGACCGCCTATGACCTCGCGGAGGGGCGCAACCGCGGTCAGTCCATGACGCTGACCCGTGTTGGTGCCGACTTCCTGTTCCATTTCGGAGCCAACGTCGATGTCAGTAAGAACAATTTCGGAATCGGCATTTCGGTGGAACCCCGCATCGGCGGATTCAACTCGCAATCGTCGCAACTGAGCAACCTGCTGGGCATCCGCCGATAACGCAGCACTTTCTTAGAGCGGAATGGCGCTAGCCACCGGTGTGGTCGAGCCGATTTCGCGTACGAAAACCCAGCACGAAAAACCGGCGGCTAGCGCCGGCGTCAGCCGGCGTCAGCCCCCGGACGAATCGCGAGTGTGGTTCTGGCCCAACGGGCCAAGACTCGGCAGCCCAGGGCAACGCCCTGGGTTTGAGGGCGTCGAAAACGGCAAGCCCTGAAGGGGCGAAACAACCGAACGAAAATGTGTCGCCCCTTCAGGGCTTTGGTGATGTTGTGCCCGTTGACCCAGGGCGTTGCCCTGGGCTTTC
>JAYVSP010000285.1:0-4935 GCA_043775215.1 Planctomyces sp.
AGAATCTGCATCTTCTTTTGGCGCTCCCAAAAGGCCTTTTTGCCGACAAAACAGGGCCTCCCGCACGGAAATCGCCTAAAAGAGCGGTTCAAGTTCGGACTAGTGCTGCGTCAAACCTAAGAATTCGGGTGAGATTCATCAGCCGGAACGCGCTAGCGTCCGGTTCGGAACGTCGATCGACTCTCGAACCGGACGCTTGCGCGTTTCGGCTGATTGACTGAACCCGAAAATGAAGCGTTGACGCAGCACTAGAGATTGCCCAACGCGGCGTGCGCCACAAGATCACAACAACAGCCGCCCTGCGTAGCCGACGCAGCGGGTTGTGTCGCCGCTGGCGTCGGCTGAGGTCGCGTAACCGACTTCGATGGATTGATGCAACTTGCCGAGTTTCTTCAATGTCTTCATCACGATCACGGCGGGCACGAGGCCGCACATGCTGATGTGATTTGATTGGCAAGTCTCGAAGAGAGCGTCTTCGTTCAAGCGGTCGAACTGGGCGAGGGCGAGCGCGTCCAGTCGTCGCGTTTCCGCATCGTTGGCGTAGTGGTTCATGTCGCTGGAGATCAGCAGCAGCGGTGGTTCGTCGAGCTGAGAAATGATCGACGCCAAGCCGGCCGCGAATTGATCGTAACGGTCCAAACTACCGCCGCTGACGCAGATGCCGCCCACTTTGGTTTGCGGTGCCAGCCGATGAATGATCGGCAACTCAACTTCAATACCGTGCTCCTGCGCATGAGCCGCCGCATCCAGCTTCAAGCCCGGTACGGCATCGGCCAACGCACGAGCCAGCTCCTGGTCGGACTCGAGCTGTCCACCGGGGAACGACCAGACGCGATGTGGAGCGACCGACCAATCCACTCCATTTGCCGTGTGTTTTGGACCGATCACAATGATCCGCTTCGGCAGTTCAATCCGTTTAAGCACGCTGGCCGCCAGCTTGCCGGAGAAGAACCAGCCGGCATGCGGAACCATCGCCGCCGCGACCTGTTGGCGTAGCGGCGGCGTCCCGCCGCCGTCTTCCGCCAACATGCGGTCCAACTCGGCTGCGACGCCCATCGCATCACCCGGATAGAAGCGGCCCGCGACAGCGGCTGGTCGCACATCCGCACCGGCGGCCGGCTTCGGAGTCATCTCGATCTGGAATCGCTCGCGAGTCGTCATGACGCGCAGGCTAAAAAGCTGCGCCCATTCGGGATTGTTGACACCGGCCGCGTCACACGCCTCGCGGGCAATCGCTTCGGCCGCCGCGCCGCGGTAATAAACGAACGCTTGCTTATTCCGTTCTTGAACGAGAATCCCGCGCGCCGTTGTCTCGATGCCGAGGAGATCCGGTTCGGCCACGGTGCCGTGCATCGCTGTGTCGTCCAGTGCGGCGATGTCCACCCCCAGGTTGTTCGGCGGGAAGCTGCGATTGCCTTGAATGGCTTTGGCCAAGCCCTCGCATTGCGAGAATAGCGTTGTTTGAAGCGGGAATTTCTCTTTGGTCGAAAGCCGTGACGACGCCATCCACAAGTTCGTGCCCGGCACGGTGACGTGCGTCATCACGCCGTGCATGTCGGCATCGGGCACGCCGTGGCAGTAATACAACGGCGTCATCCCTTGCAGCAGGGCGGTGATCGTTTGGTGGCAAAATTCGGCCAGGCGGTTGATGTCGGATGCCGACAGCGGCGAGGGCGAGCCGTTCAGGTTCGTCGCATCGAGTGCATCGGCGAGCGGTCCTTCGATGACATCTCCTTCAAATCGAAACAACGTCGTGTCGTCCGACTTCCACGCTGTCGGTGGCAGGCCCGCCTTGACGCAAACTTGATTTAGAAATTCTTCGCTGTTCCAGCCGTTGTCCGTCGCGACACCGGGCAGCAGCAGGCCGCGTTTGTCTCCGTGGATGATTTGCAAACCGTGTCTGCCGATCATCACTGCATTGATCCGATCCAGCCCGCGCTCTTCGACACGTTGCGGTGCGAAGAGCAACCACACGTCCAGATGCAGATGCGGCAATTCGCTGGCGGAAATCTTTGGGAAGCGGGGATCGTTCGTTGCCGTCCGATGAGCCGCCTCTTTTAAGCACTGACCGAGTTGCATCGCCTGCCCGAACGAACCGCAGCAGGAGCGCAGCCGTCCATTTCGCTTCAACGTCACGAATGCTCCAGCCACAATTCGTAACGGCAATCCCGTTCGATTGAACACTGCCGTATCGGCCGCTTGCCCCAATGTGGCCGCTCGGACTAATTCCACGGCCGTGTTGAACAACAGCTTTCGCTGCTCGGGCACGAGGTTCGGTGCGACGATCGGGATTTGCATGGGCGATGTTCCTGCCGAAGTGGTTGGTGGCACTGGTTTGGAAACGGGGTACAGCGACGCCGACAAATGGGACGAATGTGATGCATGGGACTGATCGGCTTTCAGAGGCAGATGAGTCTCGCTCAGCGGCCGTTCTGGCAACGCCAGCGGGCGGTCACGACTGGATGAATGGAACTTCCGCATATCGACCGGCTGTCGCTTGCGGCCCCAATGCCCGGGGTGTTTCGCGAAGTGGCCGGGGATTGTCGTCCCGCAGTGCTGGCACTTGTTGTCGTCGAGAGCATACACGCCCAGTTCGTACCAGTTCCGCTCGATCAGCAAGTTGTGGCAGTTCGGACAAAATGTATTCTGTCGCTCGCTGTCGTCGACGTTTCCGATATAGACGAATTTCAGACCCGTCTTGCGAGCAATGTCCTGCGCCCGGCTTAGTGTCTCGTGCGGCGTGTTCGGTCGGTCGAGCATGTGGAAGTCGGGATGAAACGCCGTGAAGTGAACCGGCACCTCGTCGCCGATGCTTTCCAGAATCCAATCGCACATGCGTTGTGTTTCCGCCGGATCATCGTTTGCCTGCGGGATCATCAGGTTCGTGATTTCAAACCAGACGTTCGTTTCATGTTTCAGCCAATGCAGCGTGTCGAGAACGGGCTGCAAGTGCGCCAACGAGATGCGGTAGTAGAATTCTTCAGTAAACGCCTTCAGATCCACATTGGCCGCGTCCATGAATTCGTAAAAGGCGCCGCGAGCCTGCTCCGTAATATATCCGGCAGTGACGGCAACCGACTTCAGACCCAATTCACGGCACGCCTTGGCCGTGTCGATGGCGTACTCGGCCCAGATGACCGGATCGTTGTATGTGTAGGCGACGCTGTGGCAGCCGAGCTTCTTCGCTGCCTGCGCGATTTCTTCCGGCAAGGCACTCTGGCTGAGTCGTTCAATTTCCCGCGACTTGGAGATGTCCCAGTTCTGGCAGAACTTACAGCCCAAGTTGCAGCCAGCCGTGCCGAAGCTCAGGACGCTGGTTCCCGGCAGAAAATGATTCAGTGGTTTTTTCTCGATCGGGTCAATGCAGAATCCGGTGCTGCGACCGTAGGTGGTGAGCATCATCTCTCCGCCGATGTTCTGCCGCACAAAGCAGAACCCGCGGTCGCCCTGTTTCAGCACGCACTCGCGCGGACACAAGTCACAATGGATCCGTTCGCCCTCACGGTGCCACCAGCCTCCCGGCACGATGCCATCGCGGTGTAGCGCTTCGAGATTGCCGAGCGCCGCGAAGTGCTGAGCCTCTTCGCGAGCCACTTCATCGGACGGCAGAATTGGTAGTTGGGACGTCATGGCGGACAGCCTCCTTTCGAGAGTCTCAATTTTAGGCAGCCCCGTCCCGGTGCCAAACCCTCTTTCGCTTGTGTTTGCTCGACAATCGCCAAATCATGTCTGTGGCTTCAAGCCAACTTACTGGTTCGTGATGAGGAGTTTCCGCAATGCCCTCTCTCTTTCCTGGAATGGATCCGTTTATCGAAGCCGACGATTGGGAGGATTTTCATGGCAACATGATTAGCGGAATTCAAGCCGCGTTGGTTCCCGGCCTGCGTCCCGATTACCTCGTGCGCATCGAAAGACGAGTGTACGTCGAACATCCCTTCGATGAGCCACAACTTTTTCGTCCGGACCTGACTATCGTGCGGCCTTCCGGGAGACGAAGCCCGCGGCGCGGCGCGGCGGCGTCAGCGACCGCGGTTCTCGAACCGGTCGAATGCACGTTGCCTGGCCCCATTGAGGTTCGGGAAAAGTATCTCGTCATCCGCAAATTGCACTCTGCGGAAGTCGTAACAGTGATCGAAGTCCTCTCGCCGTCCAATAAGCGTTCCGGAAGTGAGGGACGCGACGAGTACCTTGCCAAGCGGGAAGAAGTGCTGCAAAGCCGCACAAATTTGGTGGAGTTGGACCTGCTCCGCGGCGGCGCCCGATTGCCCACTTTGGAAACGCTTCCGGCAGGGGATTACTACGCCTTCGTCGGTCGCGTCAAGCGTCGTCAGCACGCCGATGTCTATGCTTGGCCGCTCGCGCACCGCTTGCCAACGATCCCCATTCCGTTATCTCCGGGAGACCGCGAAGTGTCGCTCGACCTGCAAGCGGTCTTCGACGACGTCTTCGACCGGGCGGGCTACGATTACTCACTGGATTATCGCCGCCCCATCACGCCTCCAGTCGATAAGACGACCGCCAAGTGGATCCGCGAAATTCTCAAGTCGCAACCTCGTCGCACCTGAAATAGAACTTTTTCTCGCTGGATTGGGCGGCTGGAATGCTGCATTGCGGCGACGATTTTCGGTAGATGAGAGTGGCAAACAATGATGAGGAAGGAAGATAAATCGTACTGTTTCCAGCAAGGTTCATCAGTGCTTCCACTGACGAAAATGCCTCTGAAGTTGGGGGCATGCAAATCTGTGCAAATTGCGCAGTAGGAGAATTCGGCATTTTCGTCACAACTATAGTTTTTGCTTGAGTTTCTTGAATTGCTGACTGCTTGAGTTTCTTGAAGGCTCTTCCGGTGTTCCGGGGAGGCCAGTTTTCAAGCCACGGATGAAACACGGATTGAACACGGATCAGGACAGCGAACAAGGCCAATTAGAATCGAGT
>JAYVSP010000286.1:0-9757 GCA_043775215.1 Planctomyces sp.
CCGTTGGTTTCGCGGCGGTCGCCAGCGGCATGTCGCCGAGCAACCGAACCGTCCACTCGCGGACGAGCGGCTCATTGTGCGCGAGACACGTTTGCGCGAACGACTCGTCGAATCCGCCAACTTGGTACAAGGCCCACAAGCATCCAAGAGCGAACTGGCCGGAGTTCTTTTCGATGTTCTGCTTGAGCAGCGGAATGACCGAAGTGTCGTGCCTCTGACCGATCAGACGCAGAGCCGTTTGACGGAACCACTTGTTCGGATGCTTGAGGATTTCGACCAGTTCGGCCGACGATTTCTTGCCAAGATCAAACGGCTTGAGTAGATCGCGTGAAGCGTCCTTCGCCTGCAACCGGTAGATGCGTCCGTTGTCTTTGTCGATCAGACCTTGGAAGTGTTGATGATGAGCGATCTGCGGTTCGTACATGTCGGCCACATAGATTGCTCCGTCGGGACCGGCTTTGATGTCGATCGGCCGAAAACGTTTGTCGGTCGAGGTGATCGGGAAGCCGAGATCTTTCGTCTGGAATGACGAGCGATCATTCGTGATGTCGGCTTCGATGACACGACCTTGCAGCGGTTCGATGCCAAACAAGTGTCCGCGATATTTTTCGGGCAGCGAGGCTCCTGCGTCGATGATGAAATTGTGCGTGAACCGCTGGACGGCGGCGTGTTTCATCATGGCGAAGTAGCCATACGCATACGGATTCGACAACGGACCATGCTTATTGAAGCCTTTCTGCGAATAGCCTCCCTGCACGTAATGAAAGCCGCGCGTGTCGCCACCGTTGTGGCCGGAGAAGATTCGGCCTTCCGCGTCGATCTCGCAGCCAAACGAGTTGCCACCGCCCTCCGCGAAGATTTCAAATCGCCGCGTCGGCGGGTAATAACGCCAAATCAACTGCCCCATCGAATGCACCGGCTGCTTGTCCAAACCGGGACGCATGACGGCGCTGCTGGTCGTGCTCCCTTGGCAGCCATACAGCCAGCCGTCCGGTCCCCAGCGCAAACTGTTCGCGACCGAATGCGTGTCCTCCAGCCCGAAGCCTTGCAGATGAACTTCAGGATTTCCGTCGGGCACGTCGTCGTGATTTGTGTCGGCGAAGTATAAAAGGTATGGCGGATTCATCACCCACACACCATCGCGATCGAACGCACATGACGTTGAGATATTCAAGCCTTCGAGAAACGTCTTGTGCTTATCGAGGATACCGTCGCCATCGGAGTCTTCATGAATCGTGATCTTGTCGAGGCCCGGTTCACCCTGTGGGAACGGTGGCGGCACTTTGTCGTACACTGCTCGCAGGAACGCATCGCGGCTGAGCATCTTCAACCCCGCCGGATATGGGTATTGCAGGTATTGCACGACCCACAGGCGACCGCGTTCGTCCCAACTCATGAAGAGCGGTTGCTTGACCTGCGGTTCGGCCAGCACCAATTCGAGCTTGAGGTCGTCCGGCACCGTGAACGTCTTCAACGCTTCGTTCGGCGGCACGATCGGCGAATAGTCGGTCGGAGCTTTTCCGGCGGGAGCACTGTGCGGCGAGGCCAGCACTTTGCTGAAGCCGGCCGCATTACTCGGCAGTTTGGAGCGGTTCGAGTCATCGGCTCGCGCGGCGAATGCGGCAAGTTCCTCCGCGGAGATTTCGAGTTTCGGATTTCGGATTTCGGAATTGAGCGCAGCGACTTTGAAATCCCAAGCCCCTTCCGTGCGAATGGTCTGACCGCCGGCACTGACTGACGGAGCCGCTCCCTTGAAACCTCCCTTGCCGTCGTGATCGTAAACGCGAATTGCGAGCACGTTCGCTTCGCCAAACCGGATGTGTTCCGACGGCACGACCAATCGCTTCAGTTCGGTCAGCCCACTGGCGTATTTGGGAGGAAACTCCCCGGCCCCGCCAATTCTCACGCCGTTGAAAAACACCTCGTGAGCATTGTCGATCTGTTCTGTCGCGATCGTGATTTGAACCGATTGCCACTCGGCCGGAACCTTCACCTCGCAGCGATACCAGGCGATGCCGTCAAAGCCGCTGAGCACTCCTTTGGATTGTTCATCCCATGTGCCGGGAACGATCAGCTTGTTCCAATTTGTTCGATAGTCGTTGAGCGATTTGCTGACCTCGATCTCTTTCGGCACCGGCAGCGCGGCAGCCCACAGAAGTCCGTTGTAAAGCAGACGGCAAAACTCCGGCTGAGCGAAGTCCGATTTGTGGCCGAGCGACGTGTAAAACGAACGGCCTTTGTCTTTGCGAGTGAACGTCCACGCGACTGGCTCGGGCGATTTGTCGGCGAAGCGGCCAGTCAACAGCACGCTGGTTCCCTCGGCTAATGGCGAAGTCATGTAGAGCGTGGCGACACTGGCATACTCGCCGGACGGAAAGCCGGTCAGGATCGGATGCGGCTCGGCTGAAGCGATCGTGACAATGGCATTCGGACCGTCTTTGGCATCGCCGTAATGATTCGTGTAATGGCCGCCCCAGACGTCCGCATCAAACGTCTTCCAGTCTGCGCGGCCTTCCGGTGGAGCGGCATCGCGCAAATGAAACGGATGACTGGCCGTGCGAATGCCGACCAATGGTTTGCCGGAAGCGACAAACTTGCGAACGCGATCAAGCTGCTCGGTCATCAGCGTGCGGCGGCGGCAACTGATCAACGCCAGATCGGCTTGGTCGAGAACCGCGAGGCCCGGTAGATCGTTCTTGCTTTGATCTGAGATTTGAGATTTGAGATCTGAAAGCTGAGATGTCAGATTCGAGAGCAAAACGCCGTTCGGCGGCTTGTTGCCTTCTCTGACTTCTGCCTTCTGATCGCTGACCTCTGACCGCTGACCGCTGACCTCTGCCTTCTGCCCTCGGTTGTCCGTTGCGTCCGCTCCGCCGAAGACGAAGGTCACTCGAAAGTTTTTGCCGAGATACTTGGCGGCGAACTCCGGCAGTGTGCGATTCGTTTCGTACTCTTCTTCGGAGACGAGGATGGCGACGTGCGGGCGTTTGTCGGCGGGGAAGCGGTACTCTTTGCCGTCCAGCAGATCGCCACTGGTGATCGTCGGACACCAATACTTTTCGATGTGCTCGACAACCAGGTCCGTGCCGGTGAAATGGCTCACGAACGGCGGCTTGCGCGGGTTATACATGGTGTCGGTGAGGTCGCGTACCAAGACAACGTTCAGTCCTTGCTGCACCATTTGCCGGATCGAAAACGGCCGACCGAGCACGCACATGTTGGTATGCACGCCCAGAACGATAACGTTCTCGATGCCTCGTTGCCGCATCAGGTAATAGGCTTCGGCGCTGTCAGTGATCGCGTCGCCGTCGTGGACTTCGATGGTCGCGATCTGACGCGACCAGGCTTTGTAATTCGGATCTTGCGGCAGACTGTCACAGCCACCGTCGGAATCGTCGATCGGCAGCGGAGCTTCTTTCGTCAGGTCAATACGACACCAGCGTTGCAGTTCGGTTTTGGGAGCAACCTGCGGCGCGGACTGAGCGAATTTTCGTTGCGGCGTGTCCTTATAGAAATCCATCGTGTCGCTGGGACAATGAATCACGAACGCGCCCCGCAGTCGAGCTGTCTTCACGAATTCGTTCATGCGTGGAGCCATTTGGCCGACTCGCTGAGTCGCCATCTGGCACCAGTGTTTGTCCCACATGTCGCAGATGACAACGGCGGTTTTCTTCGCGTCCCACTCGGCCGGTTGAGTCAGCGTGTGCCAGCGACCGGTATCGGGACCGGTCTCTGTGCGGAATCTCAAATTGAGCTTCAACGACTTCGCCGCCACATCAGCCGAGACCGCCGAGTGATTGCTCCTGCTGGAGAGACTCCAACCAATGGTGCTCAACAGCAGCAAGCCCACCAAGAAAAATCGTCCGCACGAGCGATACAGGTCACGAGTCATGAGCATTCTCCCAAGATCGACTGAGTCCGCACTGTTGGCGAGGTGAGTGTTTTATGCCCTGTGCGCGGTGGCCTCAACCGACCAATCAGACTTGGCTGATTGGGCTTTCTGAACTCGTGTCGTCTGACTTGCGGCCTCGGCTTATCTTCCCGTTCCATTCCAGAACCGAATGCGCTCCGCGTTCGTCTTCGCCCGAAGCACGGGCGAGTAACCAAAAACGCAAATCCTGCACGCGGACTCGATCAGTGATTGACCGGGACGAATTCACTCATCCAGATCACTTCTTTATCGTTCTTCGGCTCGGCATAGGCCATGTCACGATGAATTTGCGGATCAGCGGCGAGGGTAGTCGACGCGAGGAGCAGGAACGCAAACACGGATTTCATGGATCAATCTCCGTAATGGATTGCCAGCCAGACCGTCGGTTCGTCAGGTGTAGTCCATTCCACGCGATGTCGTTTGTGGGCGGGGATGTCGAGGAATGATCCGGCCGTCAGTTCGATTTCACTATCCTCGAACCGCACCCGAGCCGCACCTTGCAGCACCACGACGAACTCATGGTCGTTCTGATCGTACCAAAAGCCATCCGGTGATGAGTGACCATGTGAGACGATCCGTTCGATGCGGACATTGCGCTGGCTCAGGATTGTTTCAAACACTTCTTCAGATAGGCTCGACGGAATGTTGGCCAAGAGACTCCCCGCTTTCGCCTGCTTTGCTGGATCCGCTCGCAAATACTGAAACCGAGGAATGTCCCGACCATCAACCGTCAGTGTCTCCAAGAACATTTCCCGGGGACGCACCCACAGACCGTGATCGCCGTATTCCTGACGGTACAGGACCAGTTCGTCCTGCGTTTCGCTGTGCCGAACTACGCCGAGAACGGTGTATTCTTGGCCCTTGTAGTGGCGGTAACGTCCTGTTTGGAAATCGGGCATGGCTTCTTCCTGCGAACCGTCAATGATCAGTGTGCTCATGTGGAAAATTCCAAGGTCCAAATCCCAATGTCCAATGAAATCCCAACCACGCAATGACCAATTTCAAAAGAGGATGCCGCACCCAGAATCATTTGGGATTTTGGATTTGGACATTCGTTGGACATTGGGATTTGGACCTTGGGCATTCTTCAGTCATCCGCCTCCGACGAGTCCTTGATGACGAAGCGTGCCTTCAACTTCGCAACCGTGCGAGCCAAGCCGGCCTGTTCGACCGAACGCAGCACCTCGCCGAAATCCTTGTACGCGGCCGGGGCCTCGTCCTTCGGATACTGACGACAGTTACTGAGGATGTCATGCGTGTCCATTTCGTTGTCGATCGACTTCTGATCGAGTTCACGAATCGCACGTTTGCGGCCGAGTGCTCGGCCAGCTCCGTGGTTGACGCTGTAGCAACTCTTCACTGCTCCCGGTTCAGCGACCATCACGACGCTGCCGTCGCGCGGGTTGCCCGGCAGCAGAATCGGATGACCGGTCGCCGCGTACTTCGTTCCCTTCAGACCGTGATGCCCCGCCGGAAACGCACGAGTCGCGCCTTTGCGATGTACCCACGCGAGTTCGTTGTTGACGACTTCACGCCGCGCGATGTTGTGGCTGATGAAGTACACGAGGTCTCCCTTCACGCCCGGCAAGATCTCCTGAAACGCCTCCAGCACGAGCGCGTTGATCAGCAGATGATTTACCGTCGCGAAGTTCGCTCCCAGAGCCATGTCATCCAAGTACGCATTCGCCTCCGTGGTTCCCAGCGGAGCGTAAACCAACTCGCGGTCGCCGCCCGGCAACGGGATGTCCCACAACTTGAATTTGTCTTGCATGGCCTTGAACTGCCCCGTCGCCAGCCGATGTCCCCAGCCGCGCGACCCGCAGTGCGACAAGAATGCCACGCAGTTGTGCTTGAGACCAAACACATCCGCCGCGCGTTTAACCGCCACGCCATCGGCGTGCGCGCCTTTGTCCGCCGTCGATCGCATCGCGCCCACGCCGTTGGCGTTGGGGTTAAACAACTCCTCGACCACTTCAACCGCTTCGCACTCGCCGAAGTGGTTCCCGCCGCCGTACGAGCCAAGCTGCTCAATCTTCTTGACGAACCATTTATCCTCATCGGTATCGAGGTTACCAATCATCGAACCGACGCGCCGCTCCAGCGAGCCATTCGAGCCGTCATGCCCCAAATGAAACGAGTCCTCGCAGCAATCGGCCCAGTGCGGCGGGATGCCGAGCGCTTCGCACACTTCACGCGACGCTCCTTCAATCACGATCTTCCGGCCGAGCGAGCCGCTGACGCGCCGAGACTTCTTCACCGACCGCTGGCCTCGACCCGCTCCGGTCGGAATCCGTTCGACGACCGCATTGATGAGCGCCCGCCGCACCGGCCGCTCGGCAATCTGCTCGACCGGCAAGTCCATCTGCAACAAGCTCATCGAGCACTTGATATCAACGCCGACCGGCCCCGGATAAATGTGCGTCGGCGAAACCATCACGCAGCCCACCGGAGCACCGTACCCCCTGTGAGCATCCGGGTTCAGCACAAGCTCCGTCACTCCCGGAGCCCCGCGCGAATTCAACGCCTGCTCGATGCACCCCGCATCAAACCCATTCCGAATCGCCTCAGTCCCAATCACCGTGATCGGCTTCATACTCGAATTCCGAGCCGGCAAAATCGCCGTCGCGTCACCCGTCGCAATGAAGTTGTTTGTCGTTTTGATTTCGTCCGACATGATTTCTTCCTATTAGAGTGCGGTGTGTCAGCACCGCTTCGGCAGCCGTAAAAGCTCAGCGACAAAATCGGTCAGAGTCACGCAGCCAGCTTGCACCAACCGCGAGGCGAGATTCGAACCCGCTAAACCATGTACTCCGCACCAGCATTCGCCGAATGTTCTTTCTCTTCAAAAGAGCCAACAAATATTGTTCGAGACAGGACGTTGGAGATGTTGTCTGGACAGTGTTCGAATCCAGCGGTGTCAATGAATTGGATCAAAAGTCGAAAACGTTTTGCTGTGCCAAACTGACCAGTTTCATCTCAACGGCATCCAGCGAAACACCCGCGTACTCCGCGAACTTCCCGAGCACACGAAAACCGAACCGCAGTGTGAGGTCGACAGCCAGGAATCCTTGAAAAGGCGGCCTCTCTATCAACGCGTATGACGAAGAATGCACATAGCCGGATAGCTGTTGCTGCAGAATCTCGTATTCAGACTCAAAACCAGTCTCAATTGCCAAGCATCGCAAGTTGTTTTCTGGATACCAATGGTTTCTCAGTCTTCCCTTTGCATCTTCAAACTGTCCTTTTACTCGTTGAAATTCCTGTTCGAGTGCTGGTTCGGCACTTGCACGCAGTGAACTGTTTGAGATGCGCCGAGCCAATGAGGTTGTGTTCCCGTCGAATAATCGAATGAACTTAATTTTCTCGACCCAACGAAAGTCCAAATACAACTTCGCTCGTTCTTCGCGGCACGCAGGATCATGCAGGATGTACAGAGCTTGAAGCATCGCGTCGTAAATGCCGCGCAGGATCATGGCACTATCGAAGAGAAAATCATGCGGTGCGTGTTCCTGAAGTGATTGAATTGATTTGCCAGCAAACACAATTCGGGTCAACAGGAGTTCAATTACCTTGGTAACGATGGTCTCTTGTCGAGCGGCATTGAGCTTCGCAGTAATCTGGTCCGCAATTCGTTGTTGAACGTTAAGAATTTCATCATCGCTCATTCGGCCACCGGTTCCTTTCTTGCACATCGTTTTGATGTTCTGGACGATCCACACCGCTTTTGCGAGTGACGCACGGAATCGAACCCTCGACCATCGGGTTAGCATGCAGTTCCACCGGCATTCGCCGCTGTCTTCAAAAGACGGCAACAAGATTCGCGAGACGTTTTTTCTGAGCTATGGCTTCTTGCGAAACCACCAGGAGTTGGACCTGGACCTCTCGCTTTCGCGAGCGCTCTACCGTGTAGTCCCACCAGCATTTGCCGTCGAGTTTTCTGTTTAGCCGTACCGCGCCCGTCAGGAAGCGGCTTCGTTCACTCGAACTGGCCACTCCCTAATGGTCGTGGTACGGAGATCAAAAGAGCCGACAAGTTTTTTTGCCAAGACGCGACATGGTTGAATGTAGTCCCGGCGAGCATTCGGCTCCTGTTCGTTTTCTGTTCGTCGTTCCGCCTTCACGCGGTCCTTCCAAAATCGTGGCGACGAGAATTGTGAAACGGTACTGCTCTACCCGCTGAGCTACAGCCCCGATGTGGCCGTTCGGCCGAAGTGGAGCTGGTGGGACTCGAACCCACGACATGTAGTTCCGACAGCATTCGCCACATTGTCGCCTTTCGCTCCGCGAAAGAACGTTCTTTCGCGGAGCGAAAGACGACAATCAAAAGCCACGACGACAAAATTGACGAAACTTTACGCGTGCTACCGTTACACCACACCCCGGAAGACTCGTGAGCGATCTCAATTGGGGCGACGGGAATCGAACCCGTATCTCGTCCTCGAATGGATGTAGTTCCGACGGCATTCGTCGTGGTTGTTCAATGTGGCCATCACCGCTCCGCGTGATGAGCCTTCCGCACTCGACTCACGAAGGTTTTGAGAAGCCTTCGTCAGCAAAGCCCGAAAGGCTCGTCACGCGGGAGCGTGACGGCTACTTACAATCTCACCTTCTCAATCATCGTGATCCAGTGGTCTTGGCTCGCCTGGCCCGAGGCCACGTCGGCGATCAATGAGAACACTTGGTCGCTGAAGCCGCCGATGTTCGTGATGTCCTCATGTTCGGCCGCTTGAGTCGTTCCGTTCGGCTGGATGTCGATGCAGACCATCCGAGCTTGCGGGTTCCGCGACTTGAACGAAGCCCATTGCTTCATGGTTTCCGTCGCGCTGCCGCCGAACATTCCGTGGCGGTTGCTGTCGATCCACGACTCGTTGTCCGAGACGTAAATCACCAGGTCGCCCTGAGCCTTGCGATCGTTCAAGAACCGCAGCGGGGCGCTGCAGTTTGTGCCGCCACTCGGCAACGACGCCAGCTTGTTCGCGTTCGTCATCACCGAGTCGCGCGGGTTCAACCGCACGTCGATGGCGTTGTCCGAGAACGGGATGACCTCGGCGTCCGGGTTCTTTCGCAACACGGCCGCCGCGACCAACGCCGCCACGTCCAAGCAGCGCACCTTCGTCGTCGAACCTTTGCGATGACCGGTCACCGGAGACTGCATTGAACCTGACACGTCCGGAAACACAAACACCTTCCCCGCCACGCGCGGCACATTCCGAATCGCGACTTCCATCGTGTCCTGCAACGACTCGCGGATCGCCTGCGGCACGTCGCTTCCGGCGTTGAGGTACGCGACCAGCAACTGGTACGGAAACGCTTTCGCCTTCTCGATCAACGCTTCGTTGCGCAGCCGGTTGGCAATCTCAGCGACCAAGTCTTGATCGCCGAACACTCCGTGCCGAGCAAACGTGTTGAGGTTCATGCGCGTCATCTGCCAGCTTCCATCACGAGCGATCTTTTGCCACTGTCGTTGCGACAGCGGCAGCGCCGTCAACATTTGGAACGGCACATCCGGCGGGTCGAGTTTGTCGGCACCGCTGTTGACCGCTCGCTTGAACTTCTCGAACTGCTGAACGATCTCCGGCAGAGCCGCTTCATCGTAGCCACGTTCGCCAGAACGTGGGACGTCGGGATTCGATTCAACCGCACCCACGCTCTGGCGAGCGTGGCTACGCGGCGAACGACCAATCAAATAGCCGAACAACGCCGCTCGCGATGTTGACGCCGGCTTCGGGTGAACCATCTTGATGATGTCGGCCAGCGACGGGCTGTTGCCGACCGAGCCAGCAAACAACTGCTCGTCCGAGCGGCCTTCCAGCCATTGCAGGATCA
>JAYVSP010000287.1:0-6885 GCA_043775215.1 Planctomyces sp.
TTCATTCTTCTTTGCCTTGTTCGCCGTCCTGATCCGTGTTCAATCCGTGTTTCATCCGTGGCTTTGAAACTTGCCTCCCCGGAACACCGGAAGAGCCAATCGAAAATCCAAATCTATGCACATTCCCACAGAGTTTCTCCAACGTCTTTCCGAACTTTCGACTCCGGCGATCTGCTGCGCATTCATCGGGCACTTGGTCGTGTTTGTCATGCTGTGGATGGCGTATCGGCACAACTTGCGAACAATCGCGCAGACGCTGGAGGATTTCACCCGCGGGTTGCGGCATCGCAGTGTGCTCGATCGCGGCGTGCATCTATCCGATCAGATCGAGGCATTTTTGACCGACGTCAAAGATGCTTTGGACACACCGGCACGCGTCGAGGACCGTCGACAGTTGTCGGTGCGGATGAGCATTCTCGACGAGAAACGCCGCTATCTGCACGCTCTGCGATTTGAAACCGTCTTCAACGTCTGGCGTTCGATGATCGAAACGTATCCATTGGCCGGAATGCTGGGGACGGTCTTGGCCATCGGAGCGGCGCTGCAAGAGGGGAATCAATCGGCAACTGGCACTTCTGTCCGTTCGATCGTCCAGCATTTTGGCGAATCCATTTGGGCGACGTTCGCCGGTCTGGCGGCGGCGGTCATCCTGATCTTCTTGAACAGTTGGATCGAGCCCGCCTTCACGCGGCTGTCCGAAAACCGCGAGCACGTTCGCGATCTGATTGCTCGTGCCAAGCGAGAACTGGCGATCGCAACCTCCGTCGGAGGTCCGGCGGCGGGAGGTCCAACATGAAGGCACGCCGCAAGATCACTTTACAATTGGTGCCGCTGCTCGACCTGATGCTGGTCATCCTATTCTTGCAGTTCATGGAATTGGACGAGCGTGCCACGCAAGCGGTCTCGGCCGTCGCTCAGCAGCGGGAACAAGTCGACGCCGAACAGCAGCGGCTGAAACAGGAACGCCGTGCTCTGACGGCTCAACAACGCGAGGCGGAGCAACTGGTCGAAAAAGCCTTCGACCAGCGCGACCTCGTCGGACAATTGGCGGCCGAACTGTTCAACTTGCCGGACGAGACCATCGAGAAACTTTTACGACAACGCTTCCCCGATGACCCGCCCGACGCTGCGCAAATTGCCGCGATGCAAGATGAATTCCGCAAGCTCAAAGGCCGTCGCGGACAAGAGGTTGTCAAGCACCTGTTGACGTTCCAAGAAATCCGCAAACGCTGCGACGTGTGGGATGTGTATGTCGCCGAGAGCGGCGTCACGTCATTGAGAGCCGGCAACAATGAAGGTTCGTTCCGCGCCGAGACACCGCAACTCTTCGCCGCCCGGCTGTTCGAACGCTATCGAACTTTGCCACAACCGAAGAGTTTGGTCATCGTGGTGCTGTCGTACGGAAACGTCCGAGCCGCAGCCTATGAAGCTGCTCTAACCGGCTTGCCCACGGTCATCGAGCGAATGCAAGCCGACGCCGCCGGCCGCACACGCTTCGAATACGCCGTGCTCGGTTATGATCCGCAACGGAAAGGGCCGAATTGATCATTGGCTATTGGTCGTTGGTCATTGATCAATTTGTTGGAATCACTTTTCTCCAAATGAACAAAGACCAACGACCAATAGCCAACGATCAATTTCAGAACTCTTCCACCACCAATTTCCAAAGGACTCCCCCATGTCGCGCTTCATGCCTCGCAAACGGACGATCTTGGGTGGCACGCTGGCGGTTGGTCTGGCTGCTGGTATCTATCTGTCGGGAAAGCTGCCGCACATGGGCAGCGGCATCGGCTTGGGTACGGGAGGCGACAGCGTCGTTGGACATCCCGATACCAGTAATGTCGCAGTGAAGTCGGGTGACCGAGCCGTCAAAAAGTCCACGTCGGCCAAAGTCGATCACACCGATGATGGCTCATCGACAAAGCCGCACCGAACCACAGAAGCACCACCAGACGACGTCATGACGATTTTGGTCGACGATCAGCATTACGCGGTGTGGCGAAAAACTCGCAAAGGAAATGGCTTCTTCCCGGGCGAACTGGAAGACATTGTGCAATTGGCTCTCAAAGCCAAGCCGAACGATGACGGGGTGCGAGTCCGCATCGTACGCAGCAAGAATGCGCGACTTGTCGCATGGAAAACGCTGCAAGAAGAACTCGTGCAGGCCGGCGTCCCGGCCGAATCTATCGTGCTGACGAAAGAACTGATCGAGTAATTCCGGTTTCGAATTCCAATCCTTAATTTAAGGCTCTTCCGGATGTTCCGGGGAGGCAAGTTTCAAAGCCACGGATGAAACACGGATTGAACACGGATCAGGACGGCGAACAAGGCAAAAAAGAATAGAGTGAGGTAACGGAACGAGGGTGCCTAACCTCTGGCTTGGTCCCGGCTTTTATCCGTGGCAAAAACTGTAGTCCGGCATGCCCATCCGCCGCTTCTTCTTGTTTTCCAATTCCCTGCCCTCCTGTCCTGATCCGTGTTCAATCCGTGTTTCATCTGTGGCAAAAAAAACCACGACGTGACCTCCCTGGATTACCGAATGAGCCTAATTAAATTCCGGTCCCCTCGCACACGTATCGGGGGAGAGGGAATCAGAACAGACTGGGAACAGACTATGCCCGACATCGCGTTCAACTCCACTGTCAGCACCACTGAAACGTCGCGACCGACACGCGACGACCCGTTCGCCGAACGAGCGGCGGCGAACGACGATGTCGCTCTGTTCGACGTCGGCGACCGCGTGCAGATTGAAGTCACGGGACGGGACCGACTCAGCTTCTTGCACAACTTCTGTACGAACGACATTAAGAAGCTGCAACCCGAACAGGGTTGTGAGGCGTTTATCACAAACGTCAAAGGCAAGGTACTCGGCCACATCTTTGTGTTTGCTGAGGCCGAGTCGTTGTGGATCGAATCGGTCGCTGGCTCAGCCGCGACGTTGATCGCACACCTTGATCATTACCTCATCCGAGAAGATGTGAAGCTGACCGATCGTTCGGCGGAGTTCACCGAGTTCCTGCTCGTCGGTCCGCGCTCGGCAGAAGTGCTCGAACAATTGAACGTGCCGGTTGGTGAATTGCCGCTGAACGGGCACAGCCAGTGTCGCTTGCTCGCGCCGATAGCGATGCCGCTCCGTTCGGTGCGCCGAGTCGATTGGTTGGATCTGCCGACGTGGCTGCTCTCAATCGGGCGTAGTGACAGTGACGCCGCTTGGCACACGTTGACTCAAGCCGGAGCGTGTCCGTCGGGAGAGTCGGCGTTTCATGCACTCCGTATTGCCGCCGGGTTTCCGCTTTACGGCATCGACATCTCCGAGGAGCAGTTGGCTCAAGAGGTCAGCCGATCCTCGCGAGCGATCTCGTTCACGAAAGGCTGCTACTTGGGGCAAGAGCCGATCGCTCGCATCGACGCGATGGGTCATGTCAATCGCGAGCTACGCAGGCTCGAAGTTTCAACCGGCCCGTTGCCGACGCCCGGAATGGTCGTGCTCGACAAGCCGGTTCCGGACGGCAAGCCCATTGGGCAGATTACGTCTGCCGCGTGGAGCCTGCGATCACGCGATGATGATAAACCGCTCGCCTTGGCGTATCTGCGGAGCGGGTTCACCGCATCCGGCATGAAAGTCATTGTGGGGGAAGTCGAGGCCATCGTGCTGTGATGATCCGAACGCTCGTCAATGCGCGCGATGATGGCTACGTAAACTCGCTCAGTCCGAGCAACTGCTTGACGTCGTCGAAGGTCAGCATTTCTTCCGTCAGCGAATCGACGCGGCCTTGCTGTTGCAGCGTTGCGGCTAGCTTGCGAACGGCTGCTCCCGTGATCAGCAGCGTGGCGACGGGATCGACCATGATCTTGAAGCCAAGTTGTTCCAGTTCCTTCGCGCCGAGGATCGGCGTGACTCCACCGAGCAGCATGTTGGCAAGTTGTGGATACGGCACCTTGGCCGCGATGGCTTGCAATTCTTCGCGGCTGCGCGGGGCTTCGACAAAGCAGACATCCGCGCCGAGTTCGCCGTAGCGGTTCGCTCGTTCAATCGCGGCATCCAGTCCCTCGACGGCCCGCGCGTCTGTCCGGGCAAAGATCACGAAGTCGGGATCGCGCCGAGACTCCAATGCGACTTGAAGCTTCCGCAGCATTTCCTCCATCGGGATGACCTGCTTGCCGGCGAAGTGACCGCACCGTTTCGGACTGACTTGATCTTCCAGCAGCAGGCCGGCCGCACCGGCTTGTTCAAACTCGCGCATGGTGCGCGCGACGTTGTGCAGATCACCGTGCCCTGTATCTCCGTCGGCCACCAGCGGAATGCTGATCCGCGATGCCATGCGCCGCACCGCGTCGGTCATCTCCGACAGAGTGACCAAGCCGACGTCCGGCCAACCAAACAGACTGGCCGACACGCCGAAGCCGCCGAGAAACAATAACTCGAAGCCGGCTTGCTCCAGTAGTCGAGCGGTAAAGACATCGTGCGGAGCCAACGCCTTCACGATGCCCGGCCGGGCAAGCAGTTCGCGAAGCTGACGAGTGACCTTCATCCGGCAACTCCGAGCGAGAATGAGTCGGTGGTCGTTCCTGACATTCTTGATCCCGCGTCCTACGGAATCCAACTTCTAACGTTTCGGTCCGCCACCAGGTCCACCGCGCCCGCCTCCTTCAGCACCGCCAGGTCCGCCGCCACCAGGGCCACCGACACCTCCAGGTCCACCGACACCTCCAGGTCCGCCGCCACCTCCACCGCCGCCAGCCCCAGCCCGTCCACCACCACCGGCTCCACCACCACCACCTGGCGGCCCGCCAATGCCCATTGCTTCGTCTTGAGTAATTTGTCCATCACCATTGACATCGAGTTGTTTGATGACCTGCACGACTGCGTCAAACTCGGCCGCGGAAATCACTCGATTACGATCGGTGTCAAACACCAGGAACAGCGCCTGAGCCATGTGCTGGCCACCTTGCCCTGCGGCTGCTCCGGCTCCACCACCAGCTCCAACGCCGCGGCCTCCGGCTCCACCGCCTCCAACCGCTGCACCGCCCGCTCCACCGCCGGGATTTCCACCGGGACCACCACCTGGTGGCCCTTTCTTACCGTTTCCTGGCGGAGCGGCTGTGGCCACCAGCAAAAAGCAAAGAACCAAAACAAGCATCGCAGGCAGACTCGAATAGACAGGTTTCATCGCTCGCCTCCTCAGGTCAAGTTACGTTTTCAGATTCCTTCAGAACGCCAATTGCCGTGAGAGAGTCGTACGGCGAAGCAGCATGTTCGGCGTTAATACAGTGGCTCGGCAAGAGCGTTTATGACTTCAGGTCGGCCGATTCGCGATTCGTAAGCAACACGAGTTGCAACGCAAAGGATCGAAGAGCTTGACCCGTGCTGCGCCCGCAATCCGGATGAGGAATTGTTGTGACGCAACCTCACCGCCATGCTCGGCCATTCGGAAAACTGAATTCGGCCAGCGATTCCGGTTTCATCGTGATGCTATATCCGGGAGCGGTCGGCGGCATGTAGTGGCCGTGCCGCATCACGAGCGGATCGACAAAATGCTCGTGCAGGTGGTCGGCGTATTCACAGAGGCGATTTTCCAGCGAGCCGCTGACGGCAATGTAGTCGAACAGCGCGAGGTGTTGCACGTACTCGCACAGGCCGACGCCGCCAGCGTGCGGGCAGACGGGGATACCGAACTTCGCAGCCATCAACAACACCGAAAGAATTTCGTTCACACCGCCGATCCGGCAACTGTCGATCTGACAGACGCCGATCGCGCCGGATTGCAGAAATTGTTTGAAGAGAACTCGGTTCTGACAGTGCTCGCCAGTCGCGACTTGGATCGGATCAATCGCGTGCGCAATCGCTGCATGACCGAGCACGTCGTCGGGGCTGGTTGGCTCTTCAATGAACCACGGCTGAAACTCGGCGAGCTGCTTCATCCAAGCGATGGCTTGGTCGACATCCCAGACTTGGTTGGCATCCATCATCAGACGACGGTCCCAGCCGATTTCTTCGCGGATGATGCGGCAGCGGCGGATGTCGTCTTGCAGGTCTCGACCGACTTTGATCTTGAAGTGCGTCCAGCCGCGCGACGTCAGCTCACGGCACAGCCGTCGCAACTTGTCGTCGTCGTAGCCCAGCCAGCCGGCCGACGTCGTGTAACTTGGATAGCCCGACTGCTGCATCGTGGCGATGCGAGCGGCCTTCGTCGGTTCGAGCTTTCGCAGCAATTCGACCGCTTCGCTCGGCGTGAGTGCGTCGGTGATGTATCGAAAGTCGATGCAGCGGACGAGTTCTTCGGGAGACATATCGCAGAGCAACCGCCAGAGCGGCTTCGCTTCGACCTTCGCAAATAAATCCCAGACTGCATTGACGATCGCTGCCGTCGCGAGATGAATGACTCCCTTCTCTGGCCCGACCCAACGAAGTTGACTGTCACTCGTCACATGCCGCCAAAAGCGACCCAAGTCGGCGGTACACTCTTCGAGCGAGCGGCCGACGATCAAATGCCGCATCGCCTCGATCGCCCGCACGCAGAGGTCATTGCCTCGGCCGATCGTAAACGTCATCCCGTGACCTTCATGGCCATCGGGATGATCTGTTTTGAGCACAATATAAGCGGCCGAGTAATCCGGGTCTGGATTCATCGCATCCGAGCCATCGAGGCTGCGGGACGTAGGAAAGCGAATGTCGTGAGCCACGAGGTCAACGATGCGCGGCACGTTCGGTCCTTAAAGTTGTTTGCATACCTGACTTGGCCCAACAGACTGCTAGTGCGTCTTCAAGACTACGAATTCGGGTTCATGAGTGAGCGGCAAGGCGTCAGCCCCCGGACGAATCGCGAGTGTGGTTCTGGCCCAACGGGCCAAGACTCGGCAGCCCAGGGCAACGCCCTGGGTTTG
>JAYVSP010000288.1:0-5224 GCA_043775215.1 Planctomyces sp.
CTTCGGTGGACGTATCGATCCTCAGGCAAAAGTTTAAATTGAATAAGACGCAGCAGGCGAGACTGACCAAGTGGAAGAATCAGCTCAACGCAGCCCTTCTACCTCGGTTTAAGAGCAAGGTTCGCATCGAGGATCGCTCGAAGGGTCGGGTTGGCTATTGGTTGGTTGTCGAAGACGACTGACACTGCCGCCGTAGACAAGGCCGATCGATCCCGAACCGTCAGACACCCGTCCGCCAACGGCTTCGCGTGTGACCCTGTTTCGAGCGGCAATGATTGATTCAATGATTGCCGCTTGCAGGGGCAATCATTGCCGATGAACTGGTCGATGCGGCGAGAAACGCACTTTCGTGTTTCTGCCAAGTCCCAGAAAGGCAGGCATAATCAGGTCGAAGTTTTTGCAGTCGATGCGATGGCGTTTGATGGCAGCGGGGGTGGGTGTGGCACTCGTGGCGGGTGGCGACGGTTCGCCGTCGAACCCGCTCGCGGTGCGGGTGGCTCGCGCCACCGTGTTGCCTTCCGGCGGCACCAATGACCCCGTGCGTGACCTGCCGGGGATGGCGACCGCGAGGGTGAAGGCGGCTTGGCCGGGATGGACGCAGAAGGGCTACTCGCTCGCCACACCCGGCGTGGTCGTTATCACCGCGACCAATGCCAGGGGCACGGTCGGGCGGTTTGACATCCCGATTATCCACCGGACGGAGAATTAGCGAACGGTCTGGTACGTCGGCAGCATCTCCCGGGGGCCGCACTGAAGGCCAAATGTTCGAAGGCCGCACCATGCGAGCGCATGGTGCGGCCTTCGAACGTCGCATCCGATTTCACAAATCAGTTCTCGGCATTGCCGAGAACTCGCTCGGAACTGTTCCAGCGAGTCAGCCAATGAATCTTATTGTCAGGAGAACCAATCATGCCTATTTCACGACGACGATGGCTGCAAGCAACAGCAGCGATGGTACTCGGTGGTACGCAGGGAACGACGGCTCAGGCTGGCCTCATGGATTACTGGTAAGCCTTCCTCAACTGGACGAAGTTCAGCTCATGGGGGCCTGACTGAGTGTCAATTGCCCGAACGAGGATTCTCGCCCTGAAAACGAATTGGAAGCGTACCGTGCTGCTCACGGCGATCAACAAGGCGATCGGTGGCGCAGCCGCTGACGTGGTTCGGACATACCTTGAGAAGCAAGGAATGTACTGCCCCGCCAAGCCATGGTGGCTGTGGCTCGGACCTTACGAAGTTGCCTGGGTTGTCATCACCTGCACTCACCACGCGGAATAGACGGTCAGAACTATGATCCCGTTGTGACCGATTTTATGTCCAACCGAAGCCCGGCATCCCTTGGGATGCCGGGCTTCTCTGTTTCTTGGTCATCAACTTATCAACGCCCGACCCCAGAGCCAGTCACATTCCACCGACTTTTTTGACGCACTCACATCCGGTTCTTCCTGCGGTGGACTTTGGTCCGCGTGCCGCGTTTCTCCAATCGCTTCACGCCCTTCAAAGCCCCAGGGCGTGCCACTCGACGCTGGAGCTCATCGAAACCTTTGTCGTGGAAACTGGCTGTTGTTGAGTCCCGCTTTGGCTGGCTGCGGTGCCGCCCACTTTGGGAGTGCTGTGGCTCGACACAGCTTTGGAATTTTGGGCGCAGCCCTTTCGTCCGTGCTTCGCCGCGAGGAAAAGAAAGTCGCTTCGAGTTTGTGATTTTATTGACGTTCGATGCGGCAAGG
This sequence comes from Planctomyces sp., assembly GCA_043775215.1. Classification (GTDB taxonomy): domain Bacteria; phylum Planctomycetota; class Planctomycetia; order Planctomycetales; family Planctomycetaceae; genus SXKJ01. Next base: position 1,728 of record JAYVSP010000288.1, read on the forward strand.
TCGAATTTGGAAAAAACGATTTCGTAGAATCGCGCAGGATCAACGATTGGCAGTCGGTCTGACCAAAACATCGTCTCAAAAAATGGTCAATTTGAAAAAATCACTACCTATCCGAGTCTGTGAGCGCGCCGATACCGCAGTTGGGCACAGGCGAGTTGAATGAGTCCGCGACGATTGAACCAGTTCTTTTCGTAGCGGACTAGCAGGGCGAGGCAGTTCGACAGCCGAGCGTGCGTTCCACCACCCAGCGGTGCGGTTTGCTTTTCTTGTGTTTTCGAGCGGTGGCGTCTTTGCCGATACAACGAATGTGAGAAACGTAGTCTTTTTTTGCGACTGCCGCGTGGCCCGTCAAGTTGTCGTGGCCCTTGTCCAAGCAGTGTTGTTGTTCTTGATCCGTAGCAGCCGATCGGTCGATGACAACCGCAGCCAAAGTCGCGTCCAAAAGTTTCGTGTCATCCACTTTGGCTCCGGCAATCACGGCGGCGAGCGGTCCACCTTGCTCGTCCGCCAACACGATCCGTTTCGTCCCCGGCTTGCCGCGATCTGTCGGGTTCGGCCCCACATCCCCCCGATGCGCGCTTTGCCATGCGCACCATCCGCAGCCTGCAACTTTCAAAATACGGCTCTCATGTCCTCGCACCGTGGGGTCATCACCCCCTGCAGATGTTCAATCGCGCCTTGCTTTATCCAACGTTGAAACCGGCGATGCACCGTGCTGTCATCACCGAATCCCGACGGCAGTCTGTTCCACTGACACCCCGACCGCAGCCGAAATTTCGATTCCGTCCAAATCGTTCGCCAGTCACCGCGCGGTCGCCCCGTCGCACGCAGCGGAGCGACATCCAACAACACCGGCTCGATGATCTGCCACACCTCGTCCGTGATCGCGCAAATCACGGGCAAGACACCCGACTTCTACTTCCTCAATGTCTTCGTCATCCGTGCTCTCCTCGGCCATCGTGGCTCAAGAGACTCCTAACGCGGCGTCGATTTTCGGCCAAAATCATTTTGAGATCATTCTTAAATCGCACAGTACGGCTCGCACTTGCCTGTCCTCCCGACCTTGACCCTCTGCACCAACAACGCTCCAGATAAGATGGACAGCAATAACTCTCCCAATGGATTCCCGTAAAGCCAATGAAACTCCTAAGTGTTATTATTGAAGAGAGATGCGCCACCTGCCTTCCGGAGTATCCATCGCTTCAAAGCTCCGATTGGCGCGGTTGAGAGAATCTGACTCCGTTACGTTGACAATGCAATGTGCCAACAATACCATGCCGATCCGGACGGAGTTTGGTAGGCAACGGGCAGATTTCGTGACAGAGGTGAATCGTGTCAGGACAGCGAAAAGATCGAATCAGAATTCGGATGGAATCGTATGACCATGCGGTCCTCGATCAGTCTGCTGCTGAAATTGTTGATACTGCCAAGAAAACGGGCGTTGAGGTTCACGGGCCGATTCCGCTTCCGACTCGGATTGAGCGTTATACGGTGCTGAGGAGTCCGCATATTGATAAGAAGTCGCGAGAGCAGTTCGAGATTCGGACTCACAAGCGGCTAGTTGATATTTTGCAGCCCAATGGAAAGACCATTGATGCTCTTAACAAGTTGTCGTTGCCTGCTGGTGTTGATGTGAAGATTCGTGCTTCGGCTGGTTGATTTTTTGGCGGGCTGGTTGGGAGGGTGTTTCGTGAAGTCACTTCTTGGCGTAAAGATGGGGATGACGCAGGTTTGTCTCTCTTCGGGTTCGATGGCGGCGGCTACTGTTGTTCGTGTTGGTGAGTGTGGTGTCTTGGCTGTTCGTGATGCGGCTCGCGATGGGTACGTTGCGGTTCAGTTGGGGTACTATGCCGCTGATGGGGCGCTTCGGTGTGTTCGCGAAGTTCGGCCGGGCTTTGAGTGTGCTGTTGATCAGCGTGTTAAGGCGTCGTTGTTTAGTGGCGTTTCTAAGGTCGATGTTATCGGGGTTTCGAAGGGTCGTGGTTTTGCTGGCGTGATGAAGAGGCATAACTTTAGTGGGCTTTGTGCTAGTCATGGTGTGAAGAAGGTGCATCGATCGGGTGGCTCAACTGGTCAGAGTACGGACCCGGGTCGAGTGTTTAAGGGCGCTAAGATGCCCGGACGTTTTGGTGGTGTACGGGTGACTGTTAAGTCGCTGTCGTTGTTTGCTGCTGATGATACGCATGGCTTGCTTGTGGTGCTTGGTGCTGTGCCCGGATTTAATGGCGGTCACGTTGTTGTTCGTGAGTGCATTTAGCTTGTTGTCTTGATTTTCTGGGTGGTACGCGATGGCTTCTCTTCAGATTCACAGTCAGTCGGGTGTGTCAACCGGCGCGACGCATGTCGTGGATGAAACCCGTATCGCCGTGCGTGTTAATTCAGTGTTGCTGCGTTCCGCGCTGGTGATGTACAGTGCTAACCGGCGCGTTGGAACGTCTAAAAGTAAGTCTCGTGCTGAGGTTTCTGGTAGCTCAAGAAAACTTTATAAGCAAAAAGGTACTGGTAACGCGCGTGCCGGTAATAAGCGGACGCCTATTCGTCGTGGCGGCGGTCATTGTTTCGCGAAGAGGCCTGCTGACTGGCGAATTTCTATGCCTAGGAAGTCGCTACGGCGGGCTGCTGCGATGGCTGTTCTTCTTAAAATTAACGGCGGTCGTTTGGTTGTTTTGGATGAGCTTCATTATGATGTGCCGCGCACTCGTTCTGTTGCGGATATGTTGGATGCTCTTGGCGTTGGTTCTTCGTCCTGTTTGATAGTTGTTTCAAAGCATGATAGCATTGTTTGGAAGTCTTGCCGAAATCTTCCTGCAGTCACCGTTGTTGTGGCAAGCGATTTAAATGCTGACGATGTTGTGCGTGCGTCGTTTATGGTCGCAACGAAGTCATCGCTACAGTTGTTGTGTGAACGATTCTCTAGCTGTGTTAAGGTTGGCGCGTGAGTATAAATAAAAATGTCGGCGGGCATTATAATGGTGATGAATCTGCTCATCATGTAATATTGGGTTCTCGCGTTACTGAAAAGACCGCCTTTCTTTCTGAAAAGATGAATTGCGTCGTGTTTGAAGTGGCGATTAATTCAAATAAGGTTCAGATTCGACGTTCGGTCGAGTCAGCTTGGTCGGTGAGGGTGTTGTCTGTGCGTACGCAGACGCGGGTGGGCCGTTTGCGTAGGCGAGGTGCCAGCGTTGGGCGTACTCCGGATCGAAAGATTGCGATCGTCCAGCTTCATCACGATGATCGTTTGACTTTTTATTAGTTTTGGTTTGTGTGAGGTAATTCGTTATGGGTTTGCGAAAATACAAGCCAACTAGCGCTGGTCGTAGAAATGCTTCGGTACCGGACTTTAGCGAGATTACGGATCGTAAGAAGCGGCCGGAGTCATCACTCGTTCGTCGTATACGTAAAACCGGAGGCAGGAATGTTCAGGGTAAGATTACGTGCCGACACATGGGTGGTGGTGCGCGTCGTAAGTATCGGATCATCGATTTTTCTCGGCG
>JAYVSP010000289.1:0-17564 GCA_043775215.1 Planctomyces sp.
GCGTCGCAGACTGTCTATGGTTCTTGGCTATTCGGCGGCATGAAAAAGACTCCCGACCCCGTCACGGCCGATCGCCACGAATCACGCACGGTTATTTAGCGCGATTCACCGGTAGCGGCAATGCCGCAGCCAAACTAACCCGAAGCGTGTGCGAGAGCGGGGCTCCAACCTGCTTCGAGTCGCATCAAGTCGGCTGGGCGACCGCCCTCGCTCACGCTTCGGGTTAGTTTGGCGTCACGGGTACTCTCTTTCTCGAACCACGAGCAACAAGCTGCTCGCCAAGCTGACGTCGATCGCCAGCACGGCAAGCAATTCCCACCACACGGGCCACCACCAAGTTCCGAGAGCCTCGCGTCCGACCAGCCAGCCGAAGACGGCGACCACGGGGAGCAATCGAGTGCCGAACCACCGAGCCGGTCGCAGCATCGTCAGCAACGTGCCCAAATAGATCGGCGTCAGTGCCGCCCATTGGCGCCAAGCGACTTCGGTCATGCCCCACTCGAACGGCGCGGCGACCGATCCCGGCCGAAAGGCCCAGGCCGCATACGCCAGGATCGGCAGCGCCGTGCAGCCAGTCACCACCAACAGGCCGATCAGCAATTTGCTCAGCAAGATGACTCGACGGCTCACCGGGCGATGCAACATAAAGAGCCACGCCTCACCGCGTGACTCAGCGGCCGATTGCCAAACCGCCAGGCTCACGGCCAAGAGCATTCCTACCACCACAAACGGCTCGGCAAAACGGTCATGCACGAACGGAACTGTCGTGGTCGGCGACACCAAATCGCTCAGCATCCCGAAGCCTTTGAGCCCAGTCAGCCGAGCCAAGACAACCACATAGGCCAGACACGCCAGTAACGCGATTCCCGCCGCGAGCCGGCATTCCTTCAATACCAACGCCGTGTGACTTGCCGGAAATCCGACGCGTGCGGCAAAGCCCGCTCCGAGGTGCTCCCCCGCATCCAGCAGCGCACCATAAGCCGACACAATCGTGCGTCGACCGTGGGACAGGTTTTCAACCTGCTCGGACGGTGCCCTGCTAATCGCGGCATCTGCAACTTCAGACGGGCAGGTTGGAAACCTGCGCCACTCGCGATGCACGCGAAACGCCAGATATCCCGGAAGGCCGAACAGTAGCGTCCACACGCCCCAGAACCATTGATCCGGCCGTGACGCCGAGTACCTTCGCAATCGTCGCACGGCCAGAACCGACCAACCGATTGCTGTCAGGTGCAGCAACGTCAGCGGGCTGACAAAGTCCGACAGCGATGCCTCACGAACATCCGGCCAGTCCAATCCCAACTCTTCCGCGCGGCGAGTATCAATCTGACTTGAGAGGTGTTCCTCGTGTGACACCATCCCTGCGAAGAAGTCTCCCAATACTGGCGATTGAATTGCCGTGAGCCCGATTTTCACGGCCGTCAAGTCGCCTTGCCTTGGCCCGGCATAGGGATTGGCGACAATTCGTTCCTGAGTCACCCGATGCGCGGAATTTAGCGATGTCACGTGCCATGTGCCCCGTTGCAACGTGACCAGGACGTCGCCGTCGGTTCCTCGAACCCATTGCAGCCCGAACGCTCGCCGCAAGTTTTCGGGCAGAGGAATCACTTTCGTCTCTCCGACGGCGTCGTTGGTCAGTTCGACCAGTCGCAAGGAGTCGCTCGTTCGCAACACCGCCCGCTCAGTTTTGTCCCCCTTCCAAGAGTGGGCCAGATTCGCAGCCAGCACCGGCTCGCCATCATGAATCAACCGTACCGATTGCTGAGAAAAATCGATCTCATGAACGCGGCGACCGCCCGGTTCGACGAACAGTTTGACAGTCCAAGACGATGCCTGAAACACGCCTTCACGCTGTGAGGTTGGGAACCCAAGCCACGCGCCCCGGTCGCTGTGTGAGTCCACCAAGTTATGCTGCTCGCCGTCCACGAAAGTCAGAAACCAATTATTCTTCGAGGGCGGTTCCGTCGAAAACCCCTTGAGGCTGAGATAACCACTCTCTCGCCGAGAAAAATTGTTCATCGCCACAAACAGGCCACGTTTTCCGTCGTTCCGCAGAAACCACATCTCAACGCCGGTAGCGCTGCGGCGATGAAGCGAGCTGACCTCGGAGACGCGCGTCCTCCAGATCGCACGCTTGGGACGTCTCCACAACCGAGAATCGATGAGCGTCATCATGCGCGGATGCTCGTCGTTCTTCGTCATCGTCACCGGCTGCCCATCAAGGTCGCGATACTCGGCCCAATCCCCGCCCTTGCGATAGTCCGTGGTCTTCCGCACCGGCAAGCCGTCTTCGCGAAACATGAGTTGCTGCGTGACTGAGTCTTGGTCTTGGCGCGGCTCGCGAAATAACTCCTCGGCAATGCCCACCACGATCACAAAGGCAACCACCCACAGCGTCACCGTCGCCGTCGTCAGCAATGCCGCGAGGCAGAAGGTCTTCGTGGTGGATGGGTCTCGCATCCGTTGGCGTCGGATGCAAGACGCATCCGCCACGTTCGGTGGATTCAGTTGGTCATTCATGTGAAGTCTCGCTCATCGACCACATGCAGAATCGAAGTCACCAACATCGCCGCGACGATCACGCACAATCCCCAATACTGAGCGGCCGTCGGAGTCAGCACATCGGGAAACCCAGCTCCACTGCCGTCAACCGTGTGCGACAACAACCACCACCACAGGCCGAGGATCACGGTCGCCGTCAACGGCCACAGCCGTGACCACCACCACGACGCCGGACGGATGCCTGACAAGAAACCTCCGAGAAAGATCACAATCGCCCATCCCCACGCCTCAACGGCTGGCTGGGCATAAGACCAATCAAACGGCATCCGCAGATTTCCCGGAATCGCACCGCCGATCAGGCAGACGAGTGCCGGCACCGCCACCATCAGCAAGGTGAGCACTCCGCCGGTCAGCAGCTTCGCACCGATATAGGCTCGCCGAGAAATCGGCCGAAACAACGCGAAGGCCCACGTCCCATGCACTCCATCGCTCAACGACATGACCATCCCCAAGCTCCCGGCAAACGCGGCCGACACAAATCCGTACCATGCCAACCAATCGGAATGTACCAGCGGAAAAGCATTTTCGTTGTGAAACCTTGCGGTGAGCGTGGTCACTCCGCACTCCGACAAGAACCACACAAATGCGACGACACCCAAGGCAACGACCCAGGCCGTCGAACGCAGTTCTTTCAGAATGACAGCGAACATGACACATCCCCTCGTAGCCACGTTCGCCAGAACGTGGGCTGATAAACAACGCATCCATTTCGTGACGTCCGTCCCACACTCTGGCGAGCGTGGCTACGACAATTCAGTCTCCTGCGAAGACCGGCATCGCACGACGCGAGCCACGCGTGTACTCGATGAAGGCGTCTTCCAGGTTCAGTTCCACGACTTCGACGCACTTTGGTTGTGGCGTCAGTGCCGCGAATAGTTCACGATGCGCCTCGCCGAAGCCGACGATGACTAACTCCAGCTTTCGATCTTCCGTATGGGTCGCGACCAATCCGTCGCAGCCGTTGAATGCCGGCAGCGGGCCGTCAAACGATAGCACGACGCGTCGGATCGACTGCTTGAATTCGTCGGTCGGACAATCGACCCGTAGCACGCCATCGACCATCACGCCAATTCGATCGGCCACTCGTTCGACATCGCCCAGCACATGCGAGCTGAGAAAAATCGTCCGACCCTTTTTCTGAATGATCTGGATCAGCGATTCGAGAAAATCCCGCCGCACGACCGTGTCCAAGCCGAGCGTTGGATCGTCGAGGATCAACAACTCCGGGTCTGGCGCGATGCCCAGCGCCAGCGAGACCTGTGCGTGTTGCCCCTTCGACAGATGCCGCACCTTCTTCTTCCGGTCGAGCTGAAAGTGCTCGATAATCTGATCGAACAATCCCTGATTCCACGCCGGATAAAAGGGCCGAGTGAACCGCATCAGCCCGTCAATCGTCATCCACGAATACAGTGGATGCCCCTCGGCCAAGTACGCGATCCGCTGCCGCATCTCGGGCGGCATCGTGGTCACGTCGTGTCCCAACAGTGACGCCGACCCGTCATCCGGGTGGACCATGCCGGTCAGCATCTTGATCGTCGTGGACTTGCCCGCTCCGTTGCGGCCGAGGAAGCCGTACACGCACCCTTCCGGCACACGCAGCGTCAACCGGTTCACGACACACTTCGAGCCGTACCACTTGGTCAATCCATCCGTCACGATGGCGTCTGGCATGTTTGATCTCCATTGGTAATGCCTTAGGTCGCTTTGGTGCTTTATGTCCATTCCAAGGGACACAAGAGACCAAAACGACTTAAGTGCCGCGCGAATATCTCTGAAGGCAAAAGACGATTTATCCCGGCCACTGAAACTGCCCGGTCCGTTTGGCCAACATCTCTTTCACCTCGGCAGCCGAATAGCCGAGATGCACCGCCTCGGTCAGCAATCTGTCGAGCAATTCGTGCAGTCGTTCATCGCGAACACGCTTCATCAAGTCCCGCTTCGGAGTACCCACGAAAACACCCAGGCCCTGCCGTGTGACGAGCAATCCTTCACGCTCCAATTCCTGATAGACGCGCGCGATGGTGTTCGGGTTGACGATCACGTCCTTCGACAATTGCCGCACGGACGGTAGCTGCTCATCCGGCTGCAAATCGCCACGAGCGATCGCCGACCGAATCTGCTCGGCCAATTGCCGATAGATCGGAATCTTGCTGGCGGTGTTGATCTGCAACTGCATGACATCCTCGCGAACTGTACTTGGTAAACTAATACAGTTGTGATGCATCGTGCAAGCGTCGCGCCGCGCTAATCAGGTAATTCCAGACTTCGCCACAGATACCACGATGCGACAGTCGCGTGCGGTCGCCATGGAGCGGCAATCTGTTCGGCTTCCATTCGCTTCGGTAGTTCCGGCAGGCCATACAGCCGTTGGATCGCCGATCGCAGACCAAAATCGTCGGGGGCGAAGACGTCGACACGGCCGAGGCAGAAGATCAGAAACATCTGCACGGTCCAACGACCGATCCCTTTGACCGGCAACAACTCGTTGATGACTTCCTCATCGGTCATGCGGTGAACGCGGTGCAGCCGCACCGAGCCATCGGTCACTTTCTCGGCGAGGTCATGCAAGTAGGTCGCCTTTTGCCGCGACAGGCCGACTGTACGCAGGTCGTCGAGCGAAAGACTCGCAAGACTCTGGGGCGTAATTCGGCGAGGTGCGACTCGTTGTTGCAGCTTCTTCAACATCGAGCGCGCAACCGCCGTCGAAATCTGCTGAGCCAGAATCGACCGCACGAGCGACTCGAACCGCCCACGCCGCGGCTTCAAGCGGAATTCACCGACGCGACGAATGACGTCGGCCAAGACGGGGTCGGTCCGGTGCAGATGCCTGATGGCGGCAGCGATCGTTTCCGGCGTGAGGGTCATGATGGAATTGCTCCTGTCCCAACGGAGTTGCGGCTTTGAATGCACCTCAACAATCAGCAATCCATGGTCATCAATCGTTTTTCGCATTTCAAAAGGCGAGGGTTTGATTCGCTCGCCAAAAGTCCGATTTGACGTGGGGCAGGTTTTCAACCTGCCCGCGTTTCACAGCAGTTCCGGCAGGTTAAAAACCTGCCCCACGACTTTTTGGTGGGCCATCAAAAGGCGAGGGTTTGATTTGCGATTGATGAACAAGGATTGCTGATTGTTGAACTTCGAGCCACAGAGGTTTCCGCTCATTTCGGCGAAGCCGGGCGACATTGGGCCAATTCGGCGATCATGTCGCGGGTTGCGGCTTCGACCGCTGCCTCCCAGTCGGCACCGAACTGGCTGCGATACGGTTCGCGAGTGTGGGCGAAGTTGATTGCTCGCGAACTGTTGACGAGTGCTCCGAACCCATCCGCTCGGAAGGCGGTCGCGACATCCGCCGCTGATCCACCTTGAGCGCCGTAGCCCGGTACGAGTAACGGCACGTGCGGCATGACTTCGCGAAGCTCGGCAAGTTCTTGCGGATAGGTCGCTCCGACAACCGCTCCCACGCAGCCGAAATCGTCGCCCGGAGTATTCGACTGACTGAGCGTCGCCAGTGACAGATCCTCGACGATTCGCGCGACATGCCGATACAGCGGTGTGCCGTCGGTCACGCGATCTTGCAACGTACCGGCTCCGGGATTGCTGGTGCGGACTAGCACGTACAATCCGGCTCCACGTTCCGCGGCGACTTTGACGAACGGCTCCAGCGTGTCGCGGCCGAGGTATGGATTGACCGTCAACGCATCGGCGGCCCACGCGGCGGCATCCGGATCGGCACCGGCAAGATAACCGCGTGCATAGGCCTCGGCTGTCGAACCGATATCGCCGCGTTTGGCATCACAAATCACGATCAGACCCGCGCGGCGAGCGTGTCGAATGACATGCTCTAGCGCGACGCAGCCGTCTGGCCCCAATTCCTCGAAGAACGCTGCTTGCGGCTTCACGGCCGGGACGAGTGGCGCGACGACGTCGATGATGCGGCAACAGAACTCGTCGAAGGCTGCCGCCTGAATCGCGCGGTCGGACGTTGCACGTTGCTTTGCGGCGGCAATGACCGATGGCGGAAGCTGATCAAACCGTGGGTCCAAACCAACCAGCGCAGAAGTGTTCGTGCGACGGATCGCGGCATGAAGTCTGTCAACATAATGAGTCATAGTCGCGGGATTGTGCCGGGCCGGTTGCGAGCGGGCAAGCAAGTGTAATCCAGTGCCGAGTACTCAGTACTCTAGTCTCGCATCGATCCATTCCGGATCGACGAACTGTTTCAGCAACCAGCGAAATGTGTGATCGACTCGCGGATCGGAGTTCGGATTGGCGGCTTGAGCATGTGCGAGAGAAACGTGTCTCAGACCTTCGATCGTTAGAGTCCATGGCCATTCCTCGCGCCGGGCCACTTCGTTGACGCGGGCCATCAAACGAAAAGACCAAACGATGCCAAAGTGGTCTCGAAAGTCCTGCCACACGCGGTCCCACCCGGTCAGTAGATTGGAACTCTGCCCCGATCTGGCCACGTTCGCAGAGCGCCGAACAGCCTGGGCGACTGTCATCCACAAGACAAGTTGCGAAATCGTGAGGAAAGAATACACAGACTCGCGTGGGAAGTGAGTCTTTCCGAGCGGATTGCCAAACGTCCAAACTGTCAGCCCCCAAGTGGCAATCCACACCAGTGCCGGACGCGTGAAACGGGTGCCGACGAAGTTGCCGGCCCCCATAAGCAGCACCAACCCGAATGCAATCAGCGATGGCATTTCTAATTCCAAGCGTTGTCCATTCCAGCAGCGTTTCCACTCGGCGAGGGCAGGCCATTCCAGAACAATGACTAGCGGCAGCAGCACGAACAAATTCCAATCGACGATCCGGCCGCGGCGGGCTCCCAAGACGGCGATCAGCGGGCAGAGTGAAAAGACGGCCGCGAGATACCAGAGTTGATCGACGATTCCGGGGCCAATGCGGTCTTTCGCAATCGTACCGATCACTGCAACCGTCAAAGTCGCCTGAACCCAAACGCTCCACCAGCCGGCAGCGACGAGTGAAGTGTGGCAACAGGCATGTCTCAGGCGAAAGACGCCGAACCAGCCGATCGCGACAGTAAGCGTCATCATCGTTACCAACAGAACGTCCCGCATAATCGGCTCAGTTTCCAAGGCGGTAAGGTCAGCAGATTCGCCCTACATGACACTTTCTCCGGCGGTTTCTGCGAACCCGACTCAACGCGGCAGTTGCTCTGCGAGTCTGACGAATGGTTGCCGATTTGAGTCGTAGTGACCACCGAGTCCCTGTGAGCTCACACCAAATCGTTGCTGTGCCGGGTGAGTGACCCGATCGCATTACGGGCTCACGACAAGTTAGACACGTTCTTGAGGAGATGCCGGAATGAAGTGGATTACCTGTGTTGCTCTGTTGCTCGGCGTCGCTGGCACGGCGAACGCGAGCCTGTTCAATCATCACAAGAGCTGTTGCTCGGCACCCACCTGTTGCACGCCCGCGCCGTCCTGTGCGGCTCCCTGTGCTCAGGCTTGTGCTCCGAGCTGTGCAGCTCCCAGCAACTGCTGCCCGAGCGCTTGCGCTCCGACGTGCGCGGCTCCCGCAGCTTGCTGTGCTCCGACCTGTGCCGCTCCCGCGGCCTGTGCCCCGTCCTGTGCGGCTCCCGCAGCTTGCTGCGCGCCGACCTGTGCCGCTCCCGCGGCCTGCTGCAACAGCAATAGCTGCTGCAACAGCGGTTGCTGCAAGAAGCGCTGCTGGAAGTGCCCGAAACTGCACTTCCCCAAGTGCCACCTGCCCAAGTTGCGCTGCTGCAAGAAGAGCTGTGGTTCGAGCTGCTGTGCCCCGACCTGTGCCGCTCCCGCTTGCTGTGCTCCGACCTGTGCCGCCCCAGCTTGCTGCCGATAATGTTAACCCTTGTGGGCTGTTGAGCCTCGCCTGACCGCGAATCCCAAACATCCCACTTTGTTCGACTGGCTCCGCAAAACGTGAATTTTCGTCCGGGGGGACGTGCCTCCCCCGGACGGATCTTTCGCGGAGGCCGACAATTCGATTGCTCTCTCCCCTCGGACACTCCGAGCCGAAAAAAACCTGAAGCCTCTACGTGGTGCATTATAGAGATCTACTCGCCCTGACTCTCCCTCGAGCTCCGAGTCGATCCCTGATGTCCTGAAGGCCGACTGCGAACAGCAGTCGGCCTTTTTTCATTTTCAGGCATCGACTTCGACCACCATCCGTACTAGTTCGGCGAGTGAGTCTGCTTGCATCTTTTCCAGGACTTTGTGGCGTCGAGTCTCGACAGTACGCAAACTGATCAGCAATTCATTGGCAATCACCTTGTTGAGCTTGCCGGCGACCATGCGTTGCATGACCTCATATTCTTCCTGAGTCAAGCCTGCCAAACGACGCTTGATTTCCTCTTGGCGGGCTTGCGACTGCCGTTGCTCGGCATCTCGGGCCAGTGCCTGGTGGATCGCCATGATGAGTTGATCATTGCGGCACGGCTTTTCGAGCAACGTGACGGCTCCGGCCTGCATGGCACGAACTGCCACGGGGACGTCCGCATACGCCGAAATCAAGATTACGGGCAACCTTGACTTATCTCGTTGCAGCGTTTCGAGCAATTCCAAGCCGCTCATGCCCAACATGCGCAGGTCCGTGACCAGGCAGCCAGGCTTTTCGGGATGGTAATTCTCCAAGAATGCTTCCGCGGACGGAAACGTTTGCACACGCAGGCCGGCGGCGATAACCAGGGCGCTGACGGAGTCTCTCGCCGCCGGATCATCATCGACAACGTAAACGGTTGATTCCTGAGACATTGTTGCTCGTGAATTCTGGTGGAATGAGGGCTCCAAATCGACAACGTGACTGTATCAATTGCAGCCGACCATTGTCATCCGATGAATGGGTTTTCTCAGGCGGCCGGCATTGGGAGACAAACTTGCAACACAGATGGGGTGGCTTTAGAGTCCCTCACCCTGCGAGCAGCCGTATCGAGAATTCCGCTGTCGTACCAGAACTGTCCAACAACCGCGGTCACAAAGTACGTACTCGCCAACAATGTTTTTGCCGGGGAGCGGTCTCATTGTCTTGCGGGGCCGCTGTTAGATTCCATTTTTATCATTCAATTTCACATTCAGGGTGCGGGTCGATGGAGAAGCAGCCGGTTATTCAAATTAAGAATTTGACCAAAATCTATCGCGACTTCTGGGGGCGCCGAAAAGTGCGTGCCCTCAATTCGCTCAGCCTGGAAGTCTATAAAGGCGAGGTCTTCGGACTACTCGGCCCCAACGGGTCGGGCAAGACGACGACGATGAAGCTGCTACTGGGACTGCTGTTCCCGACCGAGGGTGAGATCAACATCCTCGGCAAGCAGGCTTCGGATGTTTCCAAGAATGAGTGGATTGGCTATTTGCCCGAAGAGTCCTATCTCTACCGCTTCTTGAACGCGGAAGAAACGCTCGACTTCTATGGCCGGCTGTTTGATATGCCGGCTCAACAGCGCAAAGAGCGGGCTAATCAGTTGATCGAACTGGTCGGTTTGCAGAATGCTCGCAAGCGGCAATTGAAGGAATACTCGAAGGGCATGACGCGTCGTATCGGACTGGCACAGGCGCTGATCAATGACCCGGACCTGATTCTGTTGGACGAGCCGACCAGCGGTCTCGACCCACTCGGTTCTCGCGACATGAAAGATCTGATCGTGAAACTGCGCGATCAGGGAAAGACGATTGTGATGTGCAGCCACTTGCTGGCGGACGTGCAAGATGTCTGCGACCGCATCGCAATCTTGTATGCGGGCGAATTGAAGGAACTGGGACGCGTTGATGACTTGCTGAAGGAGCAGCAGGAAACGGAGTTGCTCACATCAAAGCTCAGCCCGGAAGCGGTGGCCGACGTCGAAGCCGTGCTGTCCAAGCACAACGCGAAGTTGCTGCGGCATGGGCATCCCACCAATAGTCTCGAAGACCTGTTCCTCAAGACGGTGCAGAAGAGCCAAGAGCGGCCGGGGCAACGTTACGTGCCGACGGGTGCCGAGAAAACCTAACGCGGCCGCGCCGCAAAAGTGTGGCACGACGCTCCGCGTCGTGAATTGCGATGCGGAGCGTCGCACCACCTTCGAGAACATCGCCTTGATTCTGAGAAGCGACTATGACCTTTGATCGTGATCCATTTTTGCTTGGCCCCGGCTTTCTGCACTGGCTGGTGGTATTTGGCAGCTTTGCCGGGATCGTGTTCTCGCTGGCTATTCTTGGAGCCTTAGGCGTTTACGGCGCGTCAGGTCCAGTGGCTGTGATGGCTCGCGTATGGCAGGGGTTGCATGATTTTTTGGGCCTTTCCGCCCGGCGGATTTGGGCCATCGCGTCACTGACCATCAAAGAGGCGGTGCGGCGAAAGGCGCTGCTGGTTTTTATCGTGTTCGCTGCGCTGATGATGTTCGCCAGTTGGTTCTTGGAGACGGACCTGCGGGCTGACTTGCAAATGCGGAACGCGGTGAGCTTCACCCTGACGACAGTGTCTTGGTTAACGATCCCCGTTGTGCTGCTGCTGTCCTGCTGGGGAATTCCTGAAGACATTCGGCTCCGATCAATCCACACGGTGGTGACGAAGCCGATTCGTCGCAATGAGATTGTCGTGGGACGCATTCTCGGCTTTTCGGTGGTGGCCAGCCTGATCGTCTCCTTGATGGGTGCGGTCGGCTTTTTTTGGGTCCAGCGTCAACGTCCGAAGCCGTTTGCCGTGCTGGAAGCCGACGGAAAAATGATCAAGCTCGAAAACTCGGCGGAGATTTCGACTGCTGATCGCAAGTTGACAGAAATCGATTCGTCACAGTTGACCGGGATTGAGCTCAAGAATTTCGAGGCCGCGAAAAAGTCTTTGGAGGAAAAAGGCAAGAAAGGGCGGCTCTTTTTGGCGAGCTTTGAGTTTGTCTGCCGTGTCCCTGTTTACGGTGCTCTGTCGTTTCTGGATCGAGAGGGTCAGCCAGCGGATAAAGGGATCAATACGGGGGATATCTGGGAATTTCGCAGCTACATCGAAGGAGCCACAAAGGCGGAGGCGATCTACAAGTTTCCGATGGATCGGCCAGTGGACCGAGTGAAGCTGGAGTCGCGCTTTGAGGCATTCCGTACGCACAAGGGCCGGATTGGGCAATCGCTGCTGGTGCGCTATGTGTTGGTGAACCCGACCAAGCAACTACGTGTTCCGCTCCCCACGTTTGAAGTCGCGGAATTCGGCCTCAATGAAAGAGACTTGGAACGGCAGATTTCCTATTACGACGAAGAACAGAAGGACCGCACCGTCGACTTGTTTGATGACATCGTGGATCAACAGACCCTGACGGTTGTGGTGCAGTGCATGGATTCAGGTCAGTATTTGGGTATGGCTCGTCCGGACATGTTTATCCGCCTGCCTGATCGCCACTTCGCCGTGGGATACTTCAAAGCGGTGCTTGGCGTGTTGCTGTTGTCCGTATTTTTGATTTCGATTGGTGTGACGGCCAGTACGTTCGTGAAAGGCCCGGTCGCCACATTGCTGACTTTCACCGTATTGATCATCGGGCAGGGATTCCGAGAATTCATGCTCAAGCTGATTACAGGCGAACAAAAAGGTGGTGGCCCGCTGGAGTCTTGGTATCGGTTGATCACGCATATGAACGACACTTCGAGTCTGCCAGACAATATCGGGATGAAACTGATCACGGGGATCGACAACGTCATGTTCGGCGGGCTGTGGCTAATTCAACACGTGATTCCCGACCTGAGCTATTTCGTCATGTCGCCGTATGTGGCCAATGGTTTTGATGTGCCCTGGGCGACCGCGTTGGCCTACAGTTTGGCGATGACACTCGGCTATTTATTGCCGTGCTTATTGGTCGGCTACTACAGCCTCACGCTGAGGGAGCTGGAAGCGAAATGATTGAGCAATTAACAGTTCAGCAGCGAAAAGTGGCGTATCTGATAGGCATCGTCGTGTTGATGGTGCCCATCATTCTGCTGGGGATGCCTGCCAGCGAATCAGACGCGGGCGGCCGGCTGGCACGCTTGCGGCAAGAGCATGATTTGGGCGAAGGAACACTGGGCAAAGTCGATCCGACCAGTGCCACGATGAATCTGGTGCTGTTGGGCATGCGCGGTGTCGCCGTGAATTTGCTGCGCATGGAACTCGACCAGCAGAAAGACCGGAAGCAATGGGCGCAGATGCGAGCGACCACCGAGTCGGTCATCCTGCTGCAACCGCACTACATCCAAGTTTGGCGGTATCTGGGTTGGAACCTGGCATACAACGTTTCCGCCGAATGGGACGCGGTGGAAGATCGCTTCTTCTGGGTCAAAGAGGGGGCGAAATTTTTAATGCAGGGAGCCGACCGAAATCGGCGTAATCCCGAAATTTATTGGGAGACAGGCCGCACGCTGGGCCAAAAGATCGGACGTGCTGACGAATCGAAGCAATTCCGAAAGTTCTTTCGCGAGTCCGACCCGGACAAAGAGCATTTCGGAGGCAGCCCCGATCCCGGCGTCAACCCGGAAGGCAAGGACAACTATCTCGCCGCCAAGGACTGGTATCAAAAAGCGAACGACGCTGAGGAAAAGCACGAACAGCACATCATGATGCGGGCTTTGTTCCGTTCGTACCCCGCCCGGTCGCAGTTGGATTATGCCGAAGCTCTGCAAAAAGACGGCGTCTTCAGCGAGCAGACTCGCAAAGCCTGGGAGGCTGCCTACCATGATTGGGTCGACGTATTCGGCCGCATGATCTTCCAAGAAGACAATTGCGAGATATCGATGGAAGTGGATGAGAAAGGCGCCGAGAAGATTGCTGCGGACTTCAAAGTTGACCCTGCGGTTGTGAAGAGCTCGATCAACCTGTACCAGAATGTGTCCAACTATCGCTTCTGGCGCACCAAAGCCCACTCCGAAATGCAGAGCAATACAATCGGAGTCCATCGTGAACTCTTCGAAGGGGAACAACTCTTCAAAAAGGGTGAAATCGACGCGGCTCAAGAAACTTTGGAGTCGGGTCTCAAGCGTTATGAACTGCTGCTGGCGAATTACGGCGACCTCGCCGTCGATGACAATACGCTGGAAGAAGGGTTGTGGGCGGTCATGCTCTGGCAGAAGATCTATCAGCTCAAAAATCAAATCCAGCCAGAGGAATTCCCTTTGAAGTGGCTGTGGGAAAAGGAAGCGGGTCGAATTCCCAATCTTCAGCAAGACTTCAATCGCCGTTATGGGCCGTCCTCATAGACCCTAAGTGGTTGACGGATACACTTACCCGTCATATGTCCGTCGACGGGAAGAATGCCCGTCCTACTTCTGGAGGTTTTCCAATCGCTACTCGTTCGATTTTTGCTCCGACCGATTTGACTGAGCGTCGCCAAGCCAGTCGCGAACTTGCCAGTTTGGCGGCGAAGACGGCGGAGGAACTCAAGGGAAAATCCACCGTTGTGCTCGATATGACGCTGGTCACGCCGATCGTCGACTTTTTCGTGATGACAACCGCGACCAGCGGCCGGCAGATGCGCGCAATCGCCGAGGAAGTCGAGATGCTGATGAAGTCGCATGGCAGCCGTCCACGAGTCGGCGTCGAAGGCCGCGATTCCGAAACGTGGATCCTTCAAGATTACGGTGACATCGTGTTGCACGTCTTCTCGCCCGAAGGTCGCGAACTGTACGACCTCGAACATCTCTGGGCCGACGCGCCGCAGCTTGATTGGAAGGTCGAGGCGAACGCCCTCGCGGAATCCGTCAGCTAAGCTAAGCTAAGGACCGGCGCAGAAATAACTGTCGTAGCCGAAGTCGCCAGACTTCGGATCTGAACTCTGGCGAGTTCAGCTACATCGGACAGTTATTTCTGCGCCGGTCCTAAGCTAAGCTAAGTGGCACGCAGCGTTTCGCCAGAACGCGGACGAGCGGCCGAAACCGCGTTCTGGCAAACGGCGGCTCCCAATGGCTGACCTGAAGAACACGCGGCTGATCTACCTTAAAGGGTTTCTGTTTCTGATGGGTGCGATCCGCTTGGTGCGCACAATTCGCAGCGGAAAGATTCTGAAAACTGCGTGTTTTTGGCCTCAAATCGACCTTCTAATAATTGGAATTGGGAACTTCCGGCATTGTGTCTCAAAAAACGCTCATTTTTAGCGGAAAACTCGCGCACCAAGCGGATCGCACCCCTTCTACGTCATCGAGCATTACGTGGATGGCCAATACCACTTCGCTGGTCTGTTGTCGTTCGTCCGTTACCTTTTCCGCCGATCTTCAGACGATAAAGACTGTTCATGAATGCCCTGATCGAATTGCGTTGCCGTTTTGAGAAAGTTCTCGCCGAGCTAACTCCCGATCCCGCGCCGTTTGTGGCGATGGTCAAGCCCGCGCAGGACGCGACATTCGGCGATTTCCAGGCCAACTGTGCGATGCCATTGGCCAAGCAGCGGAGCACGAACCCGCGCGCATTGGCGGCAGAAATTGTCACCAAGCTGGAACTCACCGAGTTCTGTGAATCACCGGAAGTCGCTGGACCGGGCTTCATCAACATTCGGCTGAAGGACGATTGGCTCGCCGAGCAGATCAACCGCAACGTCACCGATCCGCGTTTGGGAGTCGAGTCCACTTCGCAGCCGAAGCGAATCGTGATCGACTACTCGGCACCAAATGTCGCGAAGCCGATGCACGTCGGACATCTGCGGAGCACGGTGCTTGGCAACGCGCTGTACCGCGTCTCGAAGTTTTTGGGACATCATGCCGTCGGGGATAACCACATCGGCGATTGGGGCACTCAGTTCGGGATGATCTTATTCGGCTATAAGAACTTCCGCGACGAAGCCGCGTTCCAGAGCAAGCCCGTCGCTGAGTTAGCTCGGCTGTACCGGCTGGTCAGCCAACTCTCAGGCTATCACGACGCGAAAGACGAATTGCCAAAAGTGATTCGCCGGCTGGAAGAATTGGAAGTCCTGCTGAAATCTGCCGAGGCGAACACACCCAGCGGTGACAAACAGGCCGAAAAAGTGCTGAAGAAATACCGTTCCGACGTGACCGAAGTGCGTGGGCAAATTGCTGGACTCCGCAAGCAAATCGACGACGTGGAATCGTCGCCGCCGCTACGAGATCTCGCCGATCGGCATCCGCAGATTGCAGAACTCAGTCGCTCAGAAACGGCCAAGCTGCACGCGGGGGACGAAGAAAACAACCGGTTGTGGAATCAGTTTGTTCCGCAGTGCCTCGCGGCGATTCAGGGCATCTATGACCGGCTCGACATTCGGTTCGACATGACTCACGGCGAGAGTTTCTACAACCCGATGCTCGCTGACGTCGTCCAAGAATTCTTGGCAAAGGGGCTCGCAGCCGAAAGTGACGGCGCGATCTGCGTCTTCATTCCGGGCAACGCGGCTCCCGCCATCATTCGCAAACGCGACGGAGCCTTCACCTATGCGACCAGTGATCTGGCCACGATTCGTTATCGAGTTAACGAACTCGAATCCGACACAATGCTGTACGTCGTGGATACGCGGCAGAGCGAGCACTTTCGGCTGCTGTTCGAAACGGCGAAGCTGTGGGGCTACGGGGATCGCAAGTTCGTGCATGTCAACTTCGGCACGATCCTCGGCAAGGATGGCAAGCCGTACAAAACGCGATCAGGAGACACTGTCGGGCTGGAGAGTCTGCTCGACGCGGCCGTCGCGAAGGCGCGGCAGATCGTCAGCGCCAATGACGATGCGAAGAAGGATCAGTCCGGCAATCCGACACCAGAACTCGATGACAACGCGCGAGCCGCCGTCGCCGAAACCGTCGGCATCGGAGCGATCAAGTACGCCGACCTGCGGCACAATCGCGAGAGCGACTATGTCTATGACGAAGACAAAATGCTGGCCACCAACGGTGACACGGCGACATACATGCAATACGCATACGCCCGCGTCTGCGGCATCTTTCGCAAGGGCGGGATCAATCGCGAAGCTCTGCGCGGCGGAGGCGGACGCATTCGCTTCACGCATCCGTCTGAACGAGCGTTGTCGTTGCAACTGTTTCGCTTCACCGATGCTCTCGACGGCGTTATGGCCGAGTATCGTCCGAATCTGCTGACCGATTACTTGTTCGCAACCGCCAATAGTTTCAGCACGTTCTATCAAGAGTGCTCGGTCCTGAAGGAACCGGACGAGGTGACTCGCACCAGCCGCCTGTTGCTATGCGACCTGACCGCCCGCGTGATCGCGAATGGACTTGAGTTGCTGGGCATCAAGACGTGCGAGCAAATGTGATGACCGGCTGGATCAAAATCTGCGGTATTTGTGACGTGGCGACAGCGATCAACGTCGCCAACCAAGCTCCGTCTGCGATCGGGCTGAATTTTTTCGCCCAGTCACCACGCGCGGTCATGCCCATTCAAGCGGCTGAGATTGTGCGACGGCTGGGCGGTTCCGTCTCTGCGTTACCACCAACTCCGATCGGTCTGTTTGTCAACCACTCTCTGGATGAGATCGAAGCTCTCGTCAGCCAAACCGGCCTCAGCGCGATTCAACTTCACGGTGACGAGTCTCCGGAATTCCTGCGTGAGCTGCACGAACGGCATCCGGACTGGAGCCTGCTCAAGGCGTATCGAATTGGCGACAGTTTGCGGCCGGTGCAGGAGTTCGTCGCGGAATGTCAGCAGTTGAACGTGCCGCTGGCGGGGTGTCTGCTGGATGCTCGCGTGGCGGGGACATTCGGTGGTACGGGGCAGGTCGCGCCGTGGGATCTGATCGCAAAAGATTACGACAAACAGAACTGGCCGCCGCTGATCCTGGCGGGCGGATTGACTCCCGACAACGTGGCTGAGGCCATTCAAATCGTACGACCGTGGGGCGTCGATACGGCCAGCGGCGTGGAGTCGTCTCCCGGCGTGAAGGACGGTAAACTCCTCGCCCGCTTCGTGACCGAGGCTCGGCGAGCATTCGCAGAGATCGGCACGCGCTAATTTGGAGTGCGGCGATGCATCGCCGCTTTTCTTTGTGGCGATACCATTTGTGGGAGGGGCTCCCCGAACTGGTCGCCGCGAGCGGTCAGTGTTCAGGACATCGTGAAAATTAAAAG